>CAMESA010000001.1 GCA_945935945.1 uncultured Mollicutes bacterium
GTCTTTTGATAACATGATAGTCGTCACTCCATCATCTCCATCACAACAGATTTCAATAAGACCTAGTTTTCTTTTAAAAACGTCAATCTGGTCTTTTCCACAACACTCACAAAAAGACCAAAAAATTCTTTTTCTAACCATAACAATAACCTCCTTAAACGTTGATAAAAGTCTAATTTTATTCTTTAAATTGTTCATCAATTTCTTTTAATAATTCGTTTGTTACTTTTAAAATATGTTTTGCTCTTTCTCTTACATGAACTATTTCTCCATCATGATATATTTCATTTGGCATCATAGACCATATAATTCTATCCATACAAAATCTAATAAAAGATAATTCAATGCACGTAAATTGTTTTCCGTCTAATTCTCTTTTCACATTATCACCTCTTAAATGTTTGTAAAATTTGTATTTTACGATATATCAATCTTGCTAAAACTTTGTTCTCTGTATTAGATGTTCGTTCAATTCTAAAACATCTAATACATCATTAAAGCTATCGAATTCTTCTTTACAAACTGTTCCGTAAGATAGATTAACCAATCTAAATTTATTAGTCAATCTATCTTCTGCCACGAGATATCGACTCCCATCTATGGCTATTGTAGTTACAACAAAACCAACTTTCCCACTGATCCACTTCATAACTCCCTCCTTACTGGTACAGGCAATCAAACCTGCACCTTTTCAAACATCAATTTTATTTACAAGTCCATAAGCCAACAACTTCATCTAACGTAAACATTTCATTATCTCTATCTAATACGCTAAGACTTCCGTTATTATCTGTAATAAATATTGTGTCATCATCTAACAAAAAAGTACATTTGCTTACTTCGCTATAAATTTTTTCGCCACGTAAAAGCAGTTCTAAAGCATCATTAAAATTAAGTTTTTGTTTCATTTCCAATTCCTCCTTGAGTGTATTTAAAACTATATTTTTAATGACTTAAACCATAAAACAATGTTGCTAAACTCATTAAATCTTGAAACTCAGCGCTATCTATTGTGACTGACTTCCCATCAATCACAAAACTAACATTTTCATCTGTAAATCTTATTTCTAAGTCATTATTAAGCCCATTAGAATATTCTAATTTCATTCTTTCTAACATCAACTTCACCTCTTAAAATTAGTTTTTTTAACACCATTAAACAACTGCTTTCCGATCTATTGCCTTTCTTCACTCCCTTTTCCTTGTTGATTACATTTACAATTATATACACGTCATTTATAAAAGTCAACTATTTTATTAAATAAAAATAAAAAAGAGTTGATAATTCAACTCTTATAAGGCTAAACTCACTTTTATACATTTATCCACTCTCTCACAATCATGACTACTTAATTTACCGGTTATACATTTGATACTATCTTTTGCAATAGTTGTTATTTGTTCGCATAAAGCCACAGAAGCTCTCTTTAAACAGTTATCTTTATCACATGGCTCTATTAAAGCGTGGGTTGGTATCGCCCTTTTCTGAGTATTTGAAGTCATGGGTACGCAAATGATTACGCCACTATGTCGGTTTGCTAAGTTGTTTGAAATTATAATACAAGGTCTCAAACCACCTTGAACTGAGCCATTGAATTCTCCAAAATCAACCATTGCAATTTGCCCTCTTTCCAATTCTCTAGTTACTTTCATTTGTTTCATATTAAATCCCTCTTTCTATGTATTATTTATTTTATCTTTATCAACCTTTACACTTTATTATATGTAGTTAAAGTTTACTTTATTCAACTTTTTGGATAAAAATTAAATAAAATTAAAAAATATTGATTAATACGAAACAATAAATGGAAATAACAAAAAAGACTGAAATTAATCAGTCTAGTTGGTCAATAAAATCCAATTCTTCTGCTGCTTTAGCGTAAATTTGAGTTGTAGCAATATTGCTATGTCCTAGTAATTTGGCAATACGGTTGATATCTACACCATTTCTTAAAAATTTAGTTGCTGCTGATTTACGCAGACCATGTGCACTCACCTCAGTATCTAATCCTGCACGATCTAAGTAACCTTTTAAATTCTTATTGAAACTTTGAGGTGATGGTTTTTTACCATAACGTGAAATGAATAGGTTATCACAATCCTCTTGAGCATATTGTTGACGTACTTCTAAGTATTTATGAAGTCTAGCCATATTCTTCTGGCTAATTCTCACTTCACGTAGCTTTTTACCTTTTCCTAAGATAGTTAAACTTCCATCTTCTTTAATCTCCCCCATTTTAATATTTAATAATTCGCTAATACGTAATCCACTAGACAATAAAATCCCTACTGCTAATTGGTCACGAGTGCTAGTTAATTCAAAAGCGTCTTGTTTCTTACCTTTGACTTTTGTACCGATTGTTTCTAATAATGGTTCAAATTCATCTTCTGTTAAAAATGGTCGTTGGTAATCAACACTTGAAGTAGACATTGAAGCAACTTTAGAAAATGGATTCTTCTCAATTGTTTCATCCATTAATAAAATATTGAAATATTGTCTTAAACCACTTAGCATATTGTTGATTGTTTTAGGGTTTAAGTCTTTTTGGATGATCCAATTTTTAAACATTTGAGCCGTACTCCAAGTCGTATTCATGATGACTGAATGTTCATCTGCAAGATTAAATTTCTCATTCATGAATTCTTTATATGTAGCCCATGCTTGACGATAAGCCTTTAATGTATGTTCTGATTTGTCTGCTGAATAGTGCATTTCATATAATCCTGCTAAACTTTCAATTTTCATAATTAACATCTCCTCTGTAATTGTTAATTTAATTATATACCATTGGTTTACAAAAGTCAACCATGAAAATTAAAAAGAGTAGAAAATTCTACTCTCTAGGCTCTTTTTAATAATTCTCGATCTTTTAGAAAATGTGTTGCTTGTCCTAGTGGCAATTGCAACACATACAACAGAATAACAAATTCTAACCCACAAGTCAATGCTTGATTATACTTCTCAATCATTCGTACTACATTATTGAAATTGCTTTTGATCTGTCCATCTTCACTCCATAACTTAACTTCCATATTAACATCTTTCTTGTTGTGATTCACGACAAATTCATATGCTTTTGCTAGATTAGTTGTCACAATTTCTTCTTTGTAATTCTCTCCATTTACGACTGATTGTGCTTTAATTTGATAAATCATAATTATCTCTCCTTTACTTTTTATATCCACTAATAATGTATGCTAGGGATTGAGAAATGTCAACCCCTAGATTGAAAATTAGTTGGTTTTTAGTTTTAATTCTAGTCGAACAATTTGATTAATGTCCACTCCATATTTCAAAGCAAAAGCTTCCATGACCTTTAAACATTTACTATACTCTTCTTGTTTGATAGTATGTAGTTTTGACACTTTAGTATTTAATGTGGATTGGCTATAAGGTTTCTTACCTTGTTGTTCACGTTCGCTTTGGAGCTTAACATGAGCATTATCTTGACGTACAGTTACATTAATACCTTCGCTATTATATAAGAATTTGTAATATGTAGTCCACACTTCTCCAACTTGAGTTCCTTGCTTTGAAGCTAAGGCTTTAGCACAAGCATTGGTTACACGTTTAAAATCTTCAAATGTCGTATATTCATTCACTAGAATATCAATCGTCTGATTAGCTTTGTCTAATTGCTTCTTGTGTTCCTCTTGTTTCTTCATTAAATCCATCACCATAGCTTCTTGAACCTCTGGACTGAATGAGGTGAAGTGATTCTTGATAAAATCAATTTCATTACCGAACTCTTCTTGTTTACCATCATTGACATATCCACCAAAATTCATGACACTTGGAATGACTTCGTCAAATACCCATGATTCAAATTCTTGTGCCTTCTCTAGTTTTGATCGAGTGATTAGTCGTACAACATCTCGTTCATTAATAATAGTCATTGATTGTTTACCACCCTTTGTAAGGATGTCGTATTTCACGACTCCCTTGCAATGGCGTGAAATTGCATCTCGTGTATTTTTATAACCAAGTCCATCTACTATATCTTTTCCCACAAACCAAACTTGACCATTCAATACTACGGTTCTCACTGCTCCAAACTCCTTATGGAAAAATTCTTGTCAACTGCTACTAGGCTAAAGACCTAGCAGCTTGTGGTTCGAGTTAGATTCATCAACTAGATTTAAGGCTCTAGCTAACTATCCAACAGCATTCACCACCTCAAAGGGCTATTGCATCCCCATTTGTCTTTTACCTTCATGTAAGATGTTAATACTAGCATTAATATCTCTATCATGTGCAGAACCACAGTGTGGACAAGTCCATTCTCTAACACTTAATGGTTTCTTACCAGTGTTAGCACCACATGAACTACATATTTGGCTACTAGCATACCATCTATCAACTTTTACAACCACTCTACCATACCATTTAGCTTTATATTCAAGCATACTAACAAACATATGCCATCCCATGTCACTAATTGCTTGTGCTAAACAGTGGTTTTTTAATAATCCTTTAGTGTTTAAGTCTTCTAAACAAATAACTTGGTTTTCATTAATTAATTTAGTAGACACCTTGTGTAAATAATCTTTTCTTTGGTTGGCTATTCTTTCATGAATTTTAGCAACTCTAATTCTTTGTCTTTCATATGACTTACTACCTCTTTGTTTTTTACTTAGCTTTCTTTGTTCTCTAGCTAACTTCTTTTTCATCTTTCTATAAGACTTCAGTGCTTCAAACTTTTCTCCATTACTGCAAATAGCTAAGTGAGTAAGTCCTAAATCAATTCCTATATCATATTTTGCTACTGGTAATTGTTGAATATCTTCTTCCACTAATATTGACACATAATACTTACCACTAGGTGTCAATAATATAGTGGCATGTTTTATTTCAGCAGAAAAATATTTATGTTGTTTAATTTTTACTTTCTTTAATTTTGGTAACTGTATGTATCCTTCATTCACTTTTATTGAATCTGAATATGAAGAATAACTATTTCTTTTATTCTTTTTACTTTTGAATTTTGGTTTGCTAAAATGACTAGGGTTTTTGTAAAAATTTGTATAGGCTTGTTTTAATGTCATTTGTTCACTAGCTAATGCAGTAGAATCAATTTCTTTTAGCCAACTATATTCCTTTTTATAACTAGCAGGTGTGTTTATTTTACCTTTGCCACTTTCTCTGTAACTAACTTCATTATCATTTAATGCTTGGTTCCAGTAGAATCTACAACATCCAAATGTTTTAGCAATTAATATTTTCTGTTCTTCTGTTGGGTACATTCTATATTTATATGCCTTATGCTGTTTCACTCTTTCACCTCCTATCCTTGATTCTGAATATATCTCCTAATTGTTTCTTCACTTACTTCACCAATGGTGGAAACAAAATACCCATCAGTCCAAAATGTTCTTTCTTTCCAAAAATGTTTTGCTAGGTATCTAGGCTCTATTTTCCATATTCTATTTGTTGTTTCTTGTTTTAGTTTTCTAACTATCATCAATGGACTTAGTTTTGGAACACTTCTAACCAATAAATGAATATGGTCTTTATCCACTTTCATTTCCTCAATAATGAAATCACTACTAAGCGAAATGTCATACATCATATTCTTTATAGTTTCACCCAGGTGCATTAGTAACTTCTTTCTATATTTACAAACAAATATGATGTGATATCTTAATAGAAATTTACTATGATTCATTGAGTCATATTTACTTGACATATTATCACCTCTACCCAATTCATCTACTAGGCTAAAGACCTAGTAGATTTCTTGGGGGATTTGTTTAAATTTTGACCTAAAATTTCATTACTCATATGTATATACTCTTCCTTTCTTTTTTGTTTAAAACTATGTATTATTTACTATTCTTGATAGTTGCACTCCAAGTTTCGATCAATTTATTGTAGTCACTTTCAAATAACTTACAAGCAATTTGATATAGTTCTGGAATCATCTCCAATCCTCTATCAATATAATCTAATCGACTCTTATAGTTAGGCTTAATT
Source organism: uncultured Mollicutes bacterium (assembly GCA_945935945.1). The sequence continues at coordinate 5,975 of CAMESA010000001.1, forward strand.
TCTTTCTTCTCTTTAGCATTCTTATAACGGGTGTTTGTGTCCATATGATATGCCAAATCAAACTCTTTATATAAGATTGCCCATTTGTCTTGATAGTTACCACCGAAGCGAACTAATTGGTTTAAGCGTTGACGAGTTTCGGCTAAATCAACCTCTTCTGTCAATGTAGTGATTACAGAAGTTTGAATTCCGATTTTTTCTTCCTTCTCTTCAACCTCTTTTTGAAGTCGAGCAACCTTACCTTGTAGGCAAGTCATAGCTTTCAAGATTAACTCATCTTCCGACATTTCACCAGACTTAACTTTCTCTTCTCCATCTATATACATTCCATCTTTGCGTAAAGCTGGAATAACTTCACCACAAATCCAATCTTGGAATTCCTCTGCAAATGGTTTTCGTGATTTAAAGATCAATTTGTAAAGCCCTTGTTCAGAAATACATAGAACATTAGTTGTCATATTACCACTATAACTAATAGTTAGAGTGGTCTTTTCAATGGATTCTCTATGATTTTCCAATGCTTTTGAAGTGTTTGTTAATCCTAAAATTGATGTAACATCTGTTGCCACCATCCAAATCTCTTCATTAACCGTTACTGTTCTTACTGCCCCAAATTTACTGTGCAAAAATTCTTTTACTGTATTACTTTCTTTCATGTATTTCTCTTCCCTTTCATTGAGTTTTGTAGATTCTTTCTACATTTATAATTATATACTCAATGTTGAATAATGTCAACCATAAAATAAAATAAAAAATCCAATCAATTAAGATTGGACTTTTTATCTGCATTACTACCTTGGAATTTGATTTCTAAACCCGCTTCTTGAGCAAGAGCAAATAATTTAGGCATATAAGAAATATCAGTGTTTCCTTTGATTTCAATAGATACTAACATACCTTGTGGTTTAATTTCTTCCATTTCAATCACCTCTTCATTTTGATTATCTGAATCTTTACCTAAAGCCATACCGTTGAAACGATCTAATTCACGTCTTAAATATTTGGCTGATTCACTATTGATAGCCAACTCACCTTTGAGTAACATATCTCTGTGTTGATTCCAAGCAGTAGGAATCCCTTGACGTTTTAGCATAGCATAAAAGGCTTGGTTTGTTTTAAATCCCATTTTCTCGATGATTGTAGCAGTTGAGTAATTGATACGCCATAGGGTGATTCTACGCACTCTCTCCTCATCATTTAAGCGATAAAATTCCTCTTTTGGTAAAATCATTAAATCTGAATCTAACATATAATAACATCCTTCCTTGATATTTGTTTTATTTTTACTTGATTAACTCTTTACACTGTTATTATATGTAAATATGAAAAAAGCTATACCAATAAAGTATAACTTTTTAAACTTTTTATTTGATTATTTCCATTCCATGGTCAATCTCTAATCTCTTTGAACCAATTATCTACTTTCTCCTTAACTTTCTTAACTTCAACAAGAAAATCATTGGCATTTGATTCATAGCAACTTTCATTCACGTCACAACAGAAATTACCCCACTCTTGATAATCCTCTTCTAAACAGTCAAGAATTGCTTTAACCAACTTAATTCTATCAATTTCAAATTCAAAAATTTCAAGTCTATCTTTTGATGTGACAACCCAAGTATCAAAGAGGTTTGAAACCAAATTCCAACCCCAACCTTCTGCGTCAAATTGAATGTTGAAATCGTCGCCAGCCAAATATATTGACTTAGTAAATGATTTGTCGATTGCATTCAACAGCATATAAGGCACGTCATCAATGTATGATAGAGGAAAGGAATGCTCAACTTCATTCACATCTGTTAAATTTAAACTACTCCATCCGTAGCTTGGTTTGGTTAATATCTTAGTCATATTCATCTCTCCTTATTTTAAAATAATCATAACTGAATAATAATCTGCACTGTAAGGTGGGTGATTTCCACTACCGCTGTATTTGATATCAATAATACTCTCATTTGATAAACCCTTTAGAAATTCATTAACTCTCCTCTGTAAATCCCATCTTGATTTTTCTTCAATAATTTCAACTTTCATTTCTATCTCTCCTTACTTTCTGTCTGTAATTTGATAAGCCTTATAGAAAATATCTTCTCTACATGGATAATATTCACCTTCAACACCTTGGATGATGAAGTCACCTCGATTGGCAACCATATCACCCTCTAATGTTTTGACAATAAGTTGCAATGCAATAATCTCTGTACCCATAATATCAACTTTGAACTCTACGTTGTCATGACCACAAAATAATTCAATTTCACCACGATTAACTCCATTCCATTGTACTGCTTCAATCTCAATTGGCTTTTTAATTGCTTTTACTTGCATATTATCCTCTCCTATATGTATTAAAATAATTTATTGACTAATTCTTCATATGTATATTTTTCACGAATCTTTTTCTCGATTGTGACGATAGTATTGTTAATAGCTTGTTTACTCACCCCTCTCAATTGTGCAATCTCAACTTGTGATTTACCATCAAGGTAATATTGAATAAATACTTCAATGTGCTGAGGTTTAAGATTCAAGTCTTTTAGAAAATCCCATTCTTCATTGCGTTGCACGTAAATATCATGTGAGCTATTGCTCATACGCTCATCACATAAAACTCCATCAACATTATTATTCTCACTTTCTGCAATCTTATTGATTGATACAGTTTTGATAGCTTTGTATGAATCATTCTCATCTAAGCTTGAATAATCAAACTTTTGCCCATACCCTCCATTAGCAAATGCTTTACTCTTACGTGCTTCTTGTAGTAGCCCATTGCGAACACACGTATGGCAATATGTATAGAAGTCTGTGTTTAAATCGGGATTATAGGTTTTAACTGCTTTAATTAAAGCAGAATACCCAATTTGAATCTTATCATCTTGTTCATAAGTGAAATCCATAGTAATACTTCTAGCAATTTTATAAACCAACCCTTGACAATTTTTAACCAATTCATTTAACATTTGTGGATTTGTCTTGCATTGCATAATCTCCTCTGTTGTAAAACGTCTGTAACTCTCCTGTTTCTTCATATTAATACCTCTCCCTACTGTGTTTTTTTGTAGTATGTTGTCTGCTACATTTACTATTTTATATCATTAGTTTACTTTTGTCAACCTATGTATATCAATTTTTGTAAAAATTATTATGCAATATTTTCTTTATTCATTTCTGGAAATGCGAATGACCCACGTTGTAATAGCTTTTTGCCCTCATTGGCAATTGCTAATTCACTTGTTGACGTACCATGTGAATCACGATATTGGATTCTTTTCAATTCTTCCTCGGTAATTCCTGCACAGTAGAAACTAGCACCAAAATAATTAAAGAATGACTTTTTAAAACTCTCTGTTTCAATTAATTTCTTAATGCGTTTAGTATAGACAATTTTCTTTTTACCACGCTCATCTTCAAGTTCTTTTACAATGGCAAAACCATATTTCTCAAACAATTGTGCAAATTTCTCTGTTGGTTGATACGCTTTTCTGGTTTCATACTCTGATGTTGAACCAACTTTTAAGAAAGCTTCAGTTCTCAAATAGCCATTAACACGCAAGAAATGTGACCAGTCTCCGTCTGCTTTTGGCTCTACCAATAATTCAGACCATTCTTCAGGATAAGTCTCTTTAATCATTTTGAAGATTTCTTTATGAGTGACGATTCCGTTATCGCAAATTTCTTTGATTCCGTTGTTTTTGCCAACAGTAAATCCCTCTTGAATTCCTTGATTGTGTTTATATTGCCCGTAGTCTTTAACAGCTAAGGCACGTTCACCTTGATCCTTAGCACGAATAATTTTCAATGTTAAAATTTCTTCTTCTGTTAATTGTGGGGTTTGAGATTTTAACTTTGCTTCCAATTTATTAATGTGTTTAATAGTTGCTACACGTACATATGTTGACTCTTTGTTTAGAATTTGTAAAGCTCCATCACGAGTCACCTCGTAACATGACTGATTTTTCCCTTGTGAATCAGTAAAGGATGACGGTACAAAATTGTACCCACCTCCTTCAATGCCCAACTCCTCCATAGTTTTAAGCTCTTTGCGAATATCTCGCATAATTGTCTTGTGTAATTTCTCTGTATACCCTTTTCCGCCTTTTTCTTCTTCTTCCATACGGAATTGGTTAATTAATTTTGTTAGCTCTAAGCTAGTCATCGTCGCTTGTTTTTCGTTATTCAATACTTGTAATTCATTCATATATATCTTCTCCTTTTGTTTTCTCAATTTTTCTCCACATTCATTATTCTACATTTTTAATTTACAAATGTCAATTGATATATGTCAACTTTTTGCAAATTTTATTTTGGAATTCCTATCCTTATATATTTAACATTTATGAATTTTTCTGACATTTCATTTTTGCAAATTTTTCTGAGAGTGACAAAAGAATTGCAAAATTTTTCCTAGTTCAAGTTTTATAAATTTTCTCTAGTTTAATTTTCTAAAATTTTTTCTACCTTGCTTTCGTTTTCAAAATTTTTTCTAGTGTTCAATTTCTAAAATTTTTCTGAGTTAACCAATTTCTAAAAAATTTTCCCATTTAGATTCTTGAATTTCCTAATTGATTTTCCAAAATTTTTCATAGTTAAAAAGTTAAAAATTTTTCAATATTAATGTTGACATTTATAAACCCTTGATATAGAATAGTAAATGTGAACAGCGAATGGATTAAATTAAATATACATAGGAGATGATTAATAATGAATGGAACAAATCAATTGGTAAATATGGATGACAAAATTTTTAACTTTGTGCTTAATTATGCAAAAGTAATGGGTATTTTAGAAGAAACAGAAATCAACCTTATGGAAATTGGTAAATCGGTGATTACTCGTAAGAGTGGGCAAAAGCAAGTAGGGATTGTTGAATTGAATGATCTGTGGGATATTGTCGATGAATATTTTGACGAATTGGATGATGACGTGCGAGGATTCTACGAAGATAAAATGGAAATTTTGGAATTACGTATTGCAACGTTGATGAAATTAACGTCAATTCATGGGTGATTGTCATGAGAAAATCAATACTATCGAACACGAATCAAGTCAATAGACGATACGACAAATTAAATTCACCATATGAATTGCACAATTTCATCTGTAAATTCAACTATGGAGGATTGGATAGTCAAATCACCTCGTATAAAGCCAATAGCTTGATTCTGAGAAGGTTTAAGGGTGCTACCCTAGTGTTTATAGGTGGACATAATGAAACGTCTGTAATAAGCGAAAAACAAGCAATACAGACGACTAATGAAATATTGAAATTGATTGAAGGTTGATTAAATTCAACCTTTTTTTATTTTTACAAAAATCCAAAAACCACAAAATAAAACCCACTATATCGTGGGGAGTTTTTCAAAAATCATAGTGTGGTAAGCAATTTTCGTGAAAATCGACACCCAAATATATACACTATATAGCCTGGGGATTTTCTGAAAAACCAATGTGGTAGGTCAAAATTTGCGAAAATCGACACCTAGCCACCCACCACAGAGTGGGGAATTTTTAGTTAAAATATTAGTGTGGTTCGATAGTCGTGGAAAATTCACACCCGAAACCTTTTGTCGATCTACCTTTATTGTATATGATTGATTGCTAAAAGTCAATAGCAAATCATAGAAAAATCAACTTTTTTTGATCTGTTGTTGTTCTAACAATTCCACTTGATCCACTCTTTCTATATATTATATATAAGGATAATAAAAAATAAATTTGAAAAAGTTGATATTTCTAAACTTTTATAATTGACTTTATATGTGAGTATGATATAATAAGTACATAAGTTGATAAACAACTAAAATAAATCAATTGGAGGTTATTAAAATGTTAAAATTTAAAAAAGGTAGTATTGTTGAAATATTCGGATGTATTTATGAGATAGGGGAGAGCGATCACGGGCATTTATATGTGGTTAATGAAAACAACAGAAAAATGTTTCTTTATGAAAACATGGATAATTATGTAAAAGTTATTCAATATTAAAAAATTTAAAATAGAGGTTGAAAAATATCAACCTCTATGATATAATAAATACATAATCAATCAAAAACAAAAAGGAGAGTTTTAAAAATGAGAAACAACATTGGAAAAAAATTAGTATTTTATACACACTGTGAGGATTTACCAGAGGTCAAGTATAATAAAACTATTGTAACAGTAGTAAGAGAAGTTTTCACAAGTGCTGGATCATTGTGGGAGGTTAAAGCAAAAGACGGAAAAACTTTTATTACAGATGCTTATGATTTATATACTTTTAAAGTCAAAGAAAGATAAAAAAGTTTATAAAAGTAGTTGATTTTTATAAAGTATGATGTTATAATAAATACATAAGCGATAAGCAAATAAAAATTAGGAGGTTGTTAAAATGAAATACGTATATTGTGTAATGGTATGCGGAAAGTTTAAGAAAGAAGGTAATATTTCAAGTACTTGCTATGACTCATTAGAAAAGGCGCAGTCGTTTTGTGAGAGTCGATATAATAGCCGTAAAATCAGTGAGTTTTATTACTCATCAGAAAGCTATGATTATTATATTCACGCTTTACAAGTGAAATAGAAAAGTTTAAAAATATCAACTCAAGAGCTTGCAAAAGGCTCTTGAGTGTGATATACTTAATACATAAGTTGATAAACAACTAAAAATAAATTAATCGGAGGTCATTAAAATGAAAACATTGAACAAAGTTAAAAAATATCTTGAGGCGAACGGAATCGCATTTGATTCATGTAAAGTTTATTCAAATTTAGAAGAATTATCAATCTACAATAACGAAAAATTCATTTCAAAGATTGAGATCATCAATCCAGAAGAAAAAAATCATTATGAATTAATCACTTATAGAACTGATGCAACTGATACAATTAATGGAGGTTATGAGCTAATCGAAACAAACGTATTGAACAGTCAAAAGGCTATCATCGAATTATTATCATATGTTTTAGGGGTTGAAATTAAAAATTAAAAGTTTAAAAATATCAACTCAAGAGCTTGCAAAAGGCTCTTGAGTGTGATATACTTAATACATAAGCGATAAGCAAATAAAAATTAGGAGGTTGTTAAAATGTTAAAAAAATTAAAAAAATATTATTAAATGAAGGAATCACCTTAAAAGAGCTTGAGAGCGTAAAAAATGAAATTAAAGTTTTGATTGAAAATAAAGAGGTGACAAGCTTTACATATTCTAAAACATTAAAAGCGGTGATTATATGGTATAAAGTAGATGATCGCAACAAAAAAGCATTGCCTATCTATTTATAAGATAGGCGAAAAATACAAAATAAAATTTAAAATAATAGTTGACATATGACAACTATGATGATATAATATAATTAAACTTAGGAAATATTTAGGAGGCTATTATAATGATTAATGTATTAAAAAATCAAGAGGTTTTAGGTTATTACATGATGGAACGCGGATTTGGTTTAGGCTTTGGGGTTTTAGTAAAAACGACTGATCTATATGGTAATATCAAGTATAATTTTATCACTGAGGCTTTACAATTATCAAAGGAATACAAAACTCATAAAGGAATGCATAAATACGTGACAGAGCGTGATTGGATTTTAATTGATAATAATATTCTAATCAAAGAATGTCAAAAAAGAATTTTATAAATAATAGGAGGTTATTAAAATGGCAAATACAAAAAGTGTAAAATTTAATAAGCGGCAGGGAATTATGGCAAGGTTGGGCATTAATCCATTGGGATTGATGTCTGTACCCGTTAGCGACTTAGTAGAAAAAATGGAAGATATGGCGATTGATTCAGAAAAATTGAATATGAATGATCTTTATTTCCCTGAGAGTTGGTCACAAAAGGTAACAGTGTATAAAAATTATACTGATAAAAATTTTACTTTCTGTTATGATTATGATAGAACAATTAAAAGTGATATCTACCGTTTAAAAGTTGGTAATACTGTCAAATACTATTCAAATAAAGCGTATAAAAAACGTTTTATTTTAGGCGATAATTTGAAAGTATGTAAAACAACGGAAATCCCAACGGCTAATTATACAATTTATATAACTATTGATATTTCAATGATGAGAGGTAATATCGATTTATTAGTTAAAAGCCATTCAATTAGTAACGGTGAAGGTGTGACGTTATTGGATGAAAAAAATGTTTATTTTAAGTCGGTAACGTCGGAAGGACTCAAAAAAGAGGTTCAAAAGTACGTTTTTAACAAATTGGGATCATAAAGTTAAAAAAAGTTTATAAAGTTGATAAATATATATATTGACTTTATATGTGAGTATGGTATAATAGAGATAGGTTAAGAGATTAATAAAACAAAATTTATATACATAAAGGAGACAGATTATGAAGATTGAAAATACAACTAACAAAGAAGGATTTTTAAAAGCATTAGAAAATGGTACTTTTGAAATTGAAACGATTGAAATTCAAGACAGTGGTAAAATAGTGTATAAAATTACTGACAATCGCTTAAATGCCGTATCATGGATTTTACACAAGTTTGAAAATAATTATGCGATTGAGTATAAAGGTCTTGATTCGTTCACCGTTTATTGTACAATGGAAAATAATATTATTGAAATTGATAACGCTATTCAAAATGGAAAAAATTATAAAGCCGAAAAATTCCTTAAAAAATATAGTCATGTTTGTATGTTTGCGAATTGCTTTGTTATTTTTGGGCTATGTAATTAGCAAATAGAAAAATTATTTAAAATATAGTTGACATTAGTAAACTATGATGGTATAATATAATTAAAGATAGGAAATACATAGGAGGGAATACAATGGTATTAATTAAAATTTTAGATCAAGTGGTTTATCTTATCCAGGAGGTTATTTATCTATTTGCCATTATTGGATATAAGGCGTGGCAATATCGATGGCTAATCGCTACAGTGTTATTCATTGGGGTTTGTTTTATTAGTGGGTTATATGTTTACTGTATGCAACAGTAAAAGTCGGTTAGGTAAAAAATTAAAAAAGTTAATCAAAATAGTTGACTTTTATCAAGTGGTATGAGATAATATAAGAGTAGCAAGGGCTATAAATAAAATCGGAAAGAGGTTGTTAAAATGGAAAAATTAAAAGAGAAAGCATTGAAAGAAATTCGTAGTCATGGATATTATGGATTCTTTAGAGATATGAAAGACGACAAAAAGAGATTCGCCATTATTAGAGAAGGCTTTGGAGTTGTTGTTTTAGAGAAAGTTTATAAAACAAAAAGCAATGCGATAAAAGTTGTTGATCTAATGAACAATAAAGACATTAAGACAATTAAAAGAGTTAGTGCAATACATAACCCGTATGATAATAATGAGTTAAAATGGCATATGGTTGATTTTACGGTGAATGAATGTTTACAGTGTTGCTAAAATAAAAATTAAAAAAGTTTAAAATAATACTTGATATTTATCAACTTATGTAGTATAATAAAGACATAAGTTGATAAACAACTAAAAATAAATAGAAAGAAGGAACTTAAAATGACAAAACAAATTACTTTAAACAATATCATTAATGGATCAATCAATGGAGTGGAGTTAACATGGAAGGAACGTGTCGAGAACTTCGCCTTAATTAAGGAATTTTTATTGACAAAATGTCGCAAGGGTTCTAAAATGTATAATGCTATCAACAATGCGTGGTTTGAGAACATGGAGACATACGGTATTTTTAGTAGATTATGGGTTCAAGATGGTAAAGCGTATTATTGTGCTGGTCAATCTTATACAGATGAAATTAATACGGTAAAAAAATGTTTCATTAAATAGTTAACATATAGCAAGTATGATAATATAATAAAGACATAAGTTGATAAACAAAATAAACCTTTTAAAAGGCATTATCTCAGATAGTGCCTAACATAAAGGCTTTATTTGAAAAGTCTTAAAACTACATAAAAGAAAGAGGTAAGTAAAAATGGAAAAAATCAAAATCAACGCTTTACTAAACTACTTAGGAGAAACAACGGAAACGGCTGAGGTTGAAGAGGGTTATCGTGAAGAAATTATTGTGATTGATGGTAATGAATATCTAGTATTAACAGATGAGGAAGCAGATCAAGAGTATCACGAATATCAGATGGGATTAATTGATGATATGGGATTAGATAGCTTTTCAGATTGGGCGAAAAATGAAATTTTAAACTATCACACGACTAGCGATTACCAAGTTTTATTTGATGAAATTCTAGAGGAAAGTATGTCTTGTTATGTTGATGATTTACGTCATATGGACGAATTGGAAGAGGAAATGAAAAATGCAGGATGTGATAATGAGGAAGAATTTTTAGAATATTTATGCGATCAAGAAGACAGTGTGGACTATTTCAAGTTTAACTTTGGTCAAGATGAATACAATCGTATTATTATTGAAAATAATCTAATTGATTGGGATAGCGTTATTCAATGGACTAAAGACATAGACGGACGCGGTATTATGGCTAGTTATGACGGAATTGAAATTGAATTGGAGAATAACTTATACGCCTATCGTATCAATTAATAGGAGGGTTTTATCCCTCTTTTTATTTTTGTTTACAAGTTGATAAAAGTAAAATATTTTAATCAAAATAGTTGACTTTATATGTAGATATGATATAATGGATATAGATTAAGAGATTAGCTATTAAAAATTGGAGGTTATTAAGATGAACAAAGTGACAAAAACAAATATTATTAACTTTTTGAATTGGAATGATAAAAATGCAAATATTAACGATAGTTATTCAAGTCATGAATTACTAGCATTATTTATTTATGAATTGAATTACAATGTGTTAGACTGTTATAATTGGATCGACTTGCTAGAGTATAGCGAGGAACAGCTGTTGGAGGATATGGACTATGAAACAAAAGAATGTTTTGATGTGTTAGATTGTGGATCACTGTGTAATATTAATCAGTTTAAATTTATTTTAAATCATGTAAAATAAATTTTAAAAAAGTTTATAAAGTGGTTGACATTTATAAACTACCATGATATAATTAAAGTATGTTAAGGGTTGACCTTTAGGTAATAAATCTAAAATTCATATATTTGAAAGGTGGAAATAAAATGATAACGATTAACTTAATGAAAGACATCAGCAATGATAGAGCATATGTGGAAGCGAAAAACGAACAAGGCAAGTTGCTTTTCGCCCACATGGTAGCAACATATCATAAAGCTGAAAATCTAGTAAGAGAAATGAAGAGAATGCTTGAAAAATTAGGACATAAGGTAGATGTAATTAAGAATTATTAGCAAATAAAAATAGAAAGAATAAAAAAGTTGATAAAAGTTTAAAATAATAGTTGATATTTGTAAAGTAGTATGATATAATAAAAGAGAAGTTAAGAGATAAAAGAAAGAGGTTGTTATTTATGAAAAGAATTTCAAAGAAAGATTATATGGAATTTGTAAAGAAATGTGAAAACTTAATTAATAAAAATCTTGAGGTGTTAAGCATCGAAACTGATGAATTGGGATCAACATATAAATGTGATAGTGCAGCAGGTGGAAAGCTAACGATAAAATTAGAAAGTTTTGACATGGTGGGCAGCGTTTATAGCGTATTTGTTCAGTTTGAGGATAAAGAAAAATTATATGATCTAGTTGGTGAGAACTATTATAAATCAAATGTGTTTCATGATAATAAAATGAACTTTATGGGATTTGATGAACAGCAGGACTATGTTTATAATAAATTCTATGATATTGTTGCCTGTGCCATTGATGGTGAGCCAATGGAGTAATATATAAAAAAGTTTAAAAATATCAACTCAAGGGCTTGATAATAGCCTTTGAATATGGTATACTTAATATATAAATTGATAAGAAAGAGGTTGTTAATTATGAAAAATACAGTAAATACAAAAGAATATCAAGTAATCGTAACATATGATAATAATGATTATGTTCAAACCTATTTCAATGCTAATAATATGAATGAGATCATCAATCATTATAGAGGGCATGAAATAGAGTATTATGACGGCTCATTAAGCGGTGCAGCGTATGCGCTTGATATTAAAGACATGGAAATGAGTGAACGTTATGTGTATTATTATGATACAGATAAATATGAAAAGATATATTAGTAATAGAGAGTCGGTAGTTATTAATTAAAATAAAAGTCAATTATTTTCAATTTAATAGTTGACTTTTAGCAAGTAATATGAGATAATGTATACAGATAAGGAAATACATATAAATGGAGGTTGTTAAAAATGTTAAGATGTGAATGTTGCGGATCAAGTGAGAATATCATTTTAGGTCATAATACGTTATTCAGTGAATATGTTACTATTTGTGGGAAATGTCTGGAGAAATTATCAAAGTATGAAAGCGAACCAACAGCAATAGAAAGAGCATTGAACAAACTTGATATATTAGAGATTAACGAAGATGATATAATGGGTTTTTATGTTGAAGGTGATACAGTAATGATAGATTACTTAAAAAATGGACTTATCACAAAAATGATTATCGTGGAATGTGATAGCAATGATGAAGCGATTGAGGTATTATGTGAGATTGTATAGGCTACCTATTATAGGTGGCTTTTTTAATTGTCTTGATATGGTGAGAATGTGAACAGCAGATCATGTTAGATATGATGTGAATATATAGAGGCGATAGAGTTAGAATATGAGTTTATATATAGTGGTTGTCGTGGAATGTTCTAAGATGTAAGGCGATATAAATAGTGCGAATGAGTTTTTAAAGTGGTAAGTGATAGGGTGAACAGTGTATGTTGATGCATAAGTGTATGTTCATGCATATTTGATAAATGTATATTTGATAGTGGGAATGAATAGTCAAAATTTCACACCATTTCAGCATAAAATTTTTAGATCAAAATAGCCCCTTTCAGCCACTTTTCATTGGTTGCGACAATAAACATTATTGAAACCAGTGGGGGGTGGGTTTAAGTTTTTCGAGGGGTTTTGTGGGTAAAAAGTTGTGGCGAACACTCCCATTTTCACACTAACCATTGTTCAGTTCACACCATCTGCCATTTCAATTGCTTCAACCACCAGTTAGTTCAAAACCATATCAAAACTCCCATTTTATCAACCAAACAGCACCTTTTACCCACTTAAAACCCACTAATTCCTACCCAAAACAACCAATTCCAACTCAATTCCCATCCAAGCCAAAATCAGCATTCTCCCTAATTTATCAACAATCACTAATTCAATGCCATTCGACCCCAACAATAATCCTTACTTTCAACTCAACTTAATCTCAAATCAACCCTAATTTATTAACCGTCTTCCCAATATCACTCAAATTCGATCCCATTATTTGTTCCGATTTCACACTTAAAACCACCATATCTAACATTGTCGCCTTATCTATATACAACTTCATTTACCAATTTTCGATAATTCCATAAATCAATCATTCTATGCTAAACACTCATTAACTCTCAAACTATGTCTCAAACTTACACAATCAACCCACATAAGGTGAGGGCATAGATTTAAGTAAAATATACCCCTATAACTTAAAACCTCTCAAATCGCCTAAAATTACCTCTGAGCCTATATGCAAAAAGTTTACAAATATCAATTAAAATAGTTGACTCATATTCTCAAGTGGTGTAAAATACTAAATACAATCACAATACCTTTAAGGTGAGATAGGAGAGATGATATGAAAAACAAAACACTTGAGCCAATTGGTTCAATCCAAATTGGAGGAATTGAATTTGAATATTATGGAGATATTTATGAACCACTGTTTCTAGCTAAACAAGTAGCTACACTATTAAATGAACGTGATGGTTCAACCGTTGCTCGTAAAGTTCATGATACCGAAAAGCTATCACACAAAATGCGTGTGGTAGGTGACACTCAAGTTAGGACAAATACCTTTATAACAGAGTTCGGTTTGTATGAAGTATTTATGAAAAGCAACAAAGAAGAGGCATTACAATTTAAAGACGATGTTAAAAATCAACTTAAACAAATTCGTCTACGAGGTGGGTACATTGCAGACCATGATAAATATATCTCAACTGCCACTCAAGAAGAAATTGATGAATTGACACACAAGCTAAAATTAGAAGATTACATCAACCGTAGTTTAATTCGCCAACTTAAAAACAAACAACAAGACTTGCACAAAGCATGGGAAGTACAAAATCAACGTGGAGAAGTCATTAAGCTATATAACGATTTGTTAGAATGCCTAGACCAAAACTTACTCACACGAGAGGAAGTCAAGATTATAGGTCGTATTGAAATGACAAAAGAACTGCATAATATGTAAAAAAAAAGGAAAGTAATACACATGAATAAAATACCAGCAATATTACCAGACGCTTTTTAATCGAAAAGTGTGCCATATGTCACCAAGTAAATTTGAATATTATCAAGCAATCTATTTTAACAACTCAGTTATCGCACTTGCATTTCCTCAGTATGATTGGTTCGATCTTCATGAATATCCTTATATCACTATGAGAAAGGTTAAAGGTGGACTTCACCAAACCATCGTTCAAATGTTCAGAACTAGGGAAGATAGAGAAGAGTATGAGAAATATCACCTCTCTGTTCATTCAGAAGAGGTATATTATAATGAATTGCAATCACAAGTTCATCTTAAAGACTAGAATTATCTAGTCTTTTTTATTTATTTTGAATTATTTACCATTAAATTACTTTACTTTTGTAAATCCATGTGGTAAACTATTATTAACAATTAATCAAAGGAGAGAATAAAATTATGTTACAAAAATTATTTGCTAAAAAGATTGAAGCTGAATTATATGAGAAATATCAAGCGTTAAATGCACAATTAGAAGAAAGTGCTCGTGAGTTACGTGAGTCGAATATCAAACGTGCAGAAGTGTTGAAAGACAAGGAGCAAGAATTGGACAAACTGATTGAGAATTATAAAAACAAATTCACCACTAGAGAGCAAGAATTGGACAATTTGGAAAATGAATTAAATGAATTGAAATCAGACCTTGAACAACGTGAATTATTGGTGTCAACTCAAGAAGATAAATTATATGTTGAAGATTGTGGAATGTATACTGATTTGCAACAAATTGTATTTAAGTTTTCAGATTCAGAATCTTATCAAGAAGCTATCAAGTCAAATATGGATAAACAAAAGGAATTGGTAACATTAGATAGAGCTTGTGATTACCCCCTAGATTGGCATTTAAACGGCAGTAGAACCAAGGGTGATAAATTAATCAAACAAGTAGTTGCAATGGCTCTCCGTTGCTTTAATGCAGAATGTGGGGCTATTGTAGAATCCATCTCATCTCGTAGTACATACAACTCTATTGATAACAAATTAGATAAGGCATTTCGTGCTATCAACCGTCTAAATAGTTTGCACAAAGTATGTATCAAAGATGAATATTTAGAATTAAAACGTGAACAAGCTCATCTAGTATACGAACAATGTGTAAAGATTGCTGAAGAGAAAGCAGAAGCTAAACGTCAACGTGAGATTCTACGTGAAGAAGAAAAATTGGCTCGTGAGATTGAACGTGAAATGGAGAAATTAAATAATGAGCGTGTAAAATATGAACAAGAATTACAACGTTTAATCGAACAACAATTAGATACTGACCGTATTGAAGAATTACAAGACAAGCTAAGTGAATTAGATTCACAAGAAATCAACTTAGAGACTCGATTACACAATAGAGCAGGTTATGTATATGTGGTATCTAACCCTCTTATGCCAAATCACCTCAAGCTAGGGGTAACGAGAAGGCTTGACCCAATGGATCGTATTCGTGAGTTATCATCTGCAAGTTTAGCTTTTAAATTAGATGTTCATGCTATCATGTTTGCAGAAGATGCTTTTGCCTTAGAGAATAAACTACATCGCCATTTTGATGATAGACGCATCAATAAAGCCAATAAGTTCAAGGAATGGTTCGACTTGTCTGTTGATGAAGTTAAAGAGTATATCCACAGTGAAATTGACTCAACAGTTGAATTTAGAAAAGTTTACAATGAGGAATTTGAAATGAGTAAAAGTTTATAAAAGTTGATATTTGTAGTTGATATATGTGAAACAATGATATAGAATAATAAATGTGGGGTTCACCCTTATGGTGAATGAGAATTAAATAAAAGGAGAAGATATTGTATGACAAACGAATTAATTAAAATCGAAACAAATGAGCAGGGGCAAAAGTTAGTAAGTGGACGAGAGTTACATGAGGCGTTAAAGGTACAGCAAGACTTTACAGATTGGATTAAAAAACAATTAAACAATGTTGATGCTATTGAGGGAGAGGAGTTTACCCTTTTAAAAGGGAAAACCTCTGAACAGGGTGGAAGACCAACTACCGAGTATATTTTAACAATGGATATTGCCAAGGAGATTTGTATGTGTGTTGGTGTTTCACCAAGAACAAATAAAGAAACAAAACGATTAAGTAAACAAGTTCGCAAATACTTCATTGAATGTGAGAAGAAATTGCAATCTCAAACACCTCAATTATCAGATCGAGATAATGCAATCCTGATGGTTATGAATTCTACAAGTGATATTGAGCGAGTGGAATCATTAAAACATTTCGAATCTGTTGTTACCAAACCATTACTTGCAACGATTGAGGAGCAGAAACCTTGTGTAGATTATGTAGATGCAGTATTATCTCAAAAGGATAGTATTTTAGTTCGACAAGTGTGTAAAATTGCTTATACTAAAAATCAAATCGAAATTGGTGAGAAGAAATTATATAGTCTACTACGTCACTGGGGATGGATTTGCAAAAACTCAACTGAACCAACTCAAAAAGCATTAAATAGTGACTATGTAGAAATTGAATCTAAAATCATTCATACTGCATATGGAGATAGAGAGGTTTACACAACAATGATTAAACCAAAAGGTCAAGTCTATATTGTTCAAAAATTGGCAACTATGACAATTCAAGAGGTAAATGAAATACATAAATCAATCACAAAAACAAGTAAATTTTAATAAATACATATGCTTAAAGAGTGGATAAAAGTCTACTCTTTTTATATACGAAAATTAAAAATTTAACTTAAAAATTTACTTTTTAGTTGACATAAATCAACGAAAATTATAAAATATAAACAGTGGGGAATCTCGACGGATAGAAAAAGATAATTTGTAACGACGTACAATAGATATCGTAAAAATGTTCTTTTCATGTATTTGGTACACATATTAGGTAAAGGACAAAAAATTTGACTTACCTTACCTAATAACTATAACAACTAGATATATATAACTATAACAACTAGAGTTGAAGGGGTTGCTGACGCAACCACCTTTTAATCCACCTAAATCCACTAACAAAAAAGGAGAGAAAAACTATGAACGAAAACAATTACATCAAAGTAAGTGACGAAGTATTAAATTTAATCAATTATGAAAATGCTTATGAGATACTTTTGGTTTTGAATATTTTAAAATTAGCAAAGCCTCATAAAATGATTTGGGGAGAAACTTCATTTTTAACCACTCCATCAATTATTGTGAATGGAATCGCCAAACAAGAAGAACCTAGTAGAAAAATGCAAACTTCAATTTTAAATTCATTATTTAGTCTAAAAGACAAAGGACTTATCAATTTTGAAACTGAAAAATTAAACTGGACTGCTAGATTAAATATTGATTGTTCACATCTTTTAGAGCTAACAGATAACGCACCGATTGGAACGTGGGTAACTATATCATTGGACGAGCTCAAAGTATTATGCAACCAACCAATGAAAGGACAAGCCACTTTAATCAAAAGCTATTTATATGTGTTATCTAGACTAAATACTCTTCTAGTGCAAGAATTAATTGAACACGAGGGAGAATTTACCTTATATGACTTTGAGCAAAATGATAATTTCAATTTCACTTATATGTGTGACACTTTAGAATTTATGCGAGTGAGAAAGAATTACCGCATTGAGTGTGACGCTTGGATAAGTAAAAATCACTTATCAGATACTCTAGGTGCTTTATGTGATATTGGATTACTCAAACGTGAACAACGTACAATGCCTAATGGAAGTAATAAGGCATTACTGACTAAACGTATTTTCTACTATTTACCAATCATTGAAGAATGGAAGATGAAACAAGTGATTGATAGATACATAACACGAAGAAATTGGACACAAGTGAATGACAATACCTCTGAGAGCGATTCTTTTGACTTCTGAGAGGTTTTGTTGTATTGTCTGATTCATTTATAGGGTAGAGTTTACAAACGCTCACACGAGCGATTAGGTGGGTTATATTTGATGTGTAAAGTTTATTATATGCAACCCAAGTTTAATTTATGCAAAAAATAAAAAAATTTTGAAAGTTTGGTTTACTTTTCTCAACCCACGAGTATATAATAACAAGTGTAAGGCAACGAAAGAGTTGCTAAATATAAATCAAGAGGAGAGAATACATATGAACAACACAATGAACATTTTAGAGACTATCACAGAAGAAATCAACTTAAAATTTGACGATTTAGCAATTGCCAAAGTGAAGGGTGAATACATTCATTTAATTTCACAAAACAGACGAGCTAAAGACTGTTGGGAGATGGAACAACAGATGGAAGAAATCTTTGAATATGTAATTGAGAAATTTGATGTGGAGTTAAATATTGTGAACTATGGACAATATACTTTAGTAGTTGAAGTTTATACATACTAGAAAATTGAAGAGGGAAAAAGGAGAAAAGCAATGAAGAGTTTGTTATCAAATCGTTACATCTGGAAAGTATGTTCAAAACGATTAGCTGACTCTAATTGGGATTTAACACTTACACGAAATGAAGCGTTAAAGAATAATGAGTTGGTTAGTTTAGCTAGTAGTACAACTTTAAGAATGATTGAATTATTAAATGGTGAAGATTTTGCAGAGAAAGAAAAAGTAATCAGAGATTTAAAGATGGAGATTGGACAACTAAAGAAGTTGTCCAATAATCCAAAGAATCGTGAAAAGCTAATTAAGAAACAAACAGAATTAAACAATCTAGTGTTCATGGAAGATTACATGGCTATGGTTATGTCTAGTAAGAAACATTATGATCGAGCAGTTAAAGGATATGCAATCAACAACGTTGAGTATGTACGATTATTAGCCACAAGTGCAGGAGTTAAAAAAGATACAGTAATCTTCGTTAGTAAGAAGCACAAAGAGAAATTATTAGAATGGCTTAATGCTTATCGAGATGAAACAAAACAATTCATCTTAGCAAAGCTAGAAGCCTATATCTCATTGGCTTGTAGTGCTAGTATCCCAGTATCAACTCCAAAGGGGATATTGGTTGTCCATGATGTTGAAACAAGATTTAAAGATAGTGTCTTGTTGGTCAATGGACTAGAAAGTAAATACCCAAAAGTTGAACAAGTAGATGACTACGAAACAATTCTTAATGCTTGTGATGGTTTGGGCTTAGTGTCACCTGAATTGTCAGAGCGTTGGGCAAAAGAATTAGAAGAAGATTATATCCCGAGTGGATTCTGTATTCGACAGGCATTTTGCAAGGGTATGGGATTTACGTTTGACTTCAAAGCATTTGCTCATGAAGTTGCTCAGAAAGAAGAGGTTGTTGATGTTTGGGGGCAAACCCATAATATCAACGACATTGAATTAGTATTGACTACTTCAATGATGAAATTATGGGATAGCTATTCAAGTATTGATGACTACATGGAGAAAACTCTTAAAGCTAAACATACATTTGCCATTACCAAAGTTACACCAGAAAAATTAGATAACGAACAATCTATGAATTATCAATTTCTCCAATCGTTGCACTTGGATGATGAGGATATTTACAATCTAATTAAACCAACACTAGATGAATTTGACGATATACTAAACTATGATTATCGTAAAGCTATTTTATATCTACGAGGTGTTGACTTAAAAGAGAAAACAATTCGTAATGATGTGGCAGATTACACAAGAGCATTGATGATTGATGAAGATATGCTCAATGACCCCTATACATATAGTAAGATTAAAAACAACATCTCTAATCGAATTGATAGAGCAAAAATGGGTGTTATTAATGTTCATGGTAATTTTAGTGTGTTAAGTGGTGATCCTTATTGCTTGTGTCAAAATATGTTTGGGTTAGAAGTCACTGGTTTATTAAAACGTGGTGAGATTTATTCTAAATATTGGATTGACGAAGGTGTGGATGAGGTTGCTATGTTTAGAGCACCAACAACAAATAAAGAATCTAACTTAATACGAAAAGTTGTCAATACAGAAGAAATGCAAAAGTGGTACAAATATATGAATACAGTAACTATTCTAAATGCGTGGGATAATACGTGTGCAGCTTTAAATGGGGCGGATTAACTTAGGTTCGCTGTAAACCTTGTGAACCCTACCAGGGGTGTATAGCTAACGCTATGCTAACGATGGACACCCTAACGTAAAGACGAGGGCAATATCGTGCTAAGACGAATAAACGACATATTGTTAGTTCGTAAAGTGTAGAGACTATGGATGATGAATGTAATCCAGTACAATCACTATTGGTACGTGGTTGGAAGTGCAAGGCAACTTTTAAATAGTTGAAGAGATAGTCCAATCCGACTTCCTGGAGAAGTGTTAAAGTATTGGGAAACCAACGGTAAAAATGTTTGATGGTGACACAACAATGACAACAAATAATCCTTACGTCATAAAAGGGGTTGAAAGAGACTCACTACCAATTGTGTGTGTTCAAGGTAGTGCCTCAAAGGAATCACCTACCGAAAAAGGATTTATTAAAGCAAACAAAAACTCGTTTGGAAGTGATATTGGCTCAATCACCAATCGAGGAACTTCAATGTATGATATGTTGGCTAATTTTGAAAAAGGAAGCAAAGAATATAATGAGTTGCTATATCGCCTGATTTGCATTCAAGATTACCAACAGAATAGTATTGACAAATCAAAAGGCTGTCTAGCTCGACCTATGCCCAAAGAGTGGTATGAGTGGAAACCAAACAAGGTATTAGAAGGAGATAGTGAGGAAATAATTAAAGAGAAAGAATTTAACCAAAAAATCCTTGCAGATAAAAAACCTTATTTCTTTATCTACAATTATCCGACCTTGAAAAAAGAATATCGAGATTATTTTAAACCTAATGACCAAACTTGTCGAGTTAAATTCGGGATTGGGCTTCAAGAGCTAATGTTTAAAAAATATAAAACTGAACAAGAAATTAAATTTTTAGACAACTTCAAAAAAGAAGCACCAGTATCTATGGCAAACTCAACAATGAATAAAATTGCTTGGATCATTGAAGAACACTATATGAATACAAAATTTGATTTTCACATCGAAGATTTTGACTGTGAGAAGTTAAAGTCTGATGTTGAATATAGCATGACAATGTATAATCGAGTTGCAAAGTTAAAAGAAGAATATGATCTGTCAGTAAAAGAATCAATTAAGGCAAGTATTAAAAATCGAGAACACTCGATAGATACCAATGAATTAAAAACTGTGCTACTAGATTACTTTAAAGAACAAGCATTTGAAATCTGTAACGATGAAAAAGTTTTATGTAATATTGTGGTTGATATGTGCTACAAGAATTCCAACAAATCAAAACAATTTGCTTGGTCAATCTGTGGTGAGCAAATGATTGAAAATCTATTAAATCACCATAATAGAAAAATCAGTTATCCAACTCAAGATGAAAATGGCGATATTCAATATAAAGGTCTAAAATTTAAGATGGAGGAAATCGAAGTATGAAATTAATCCCTAATGAAGCAAGATATGCAGAGAAGTGTTTAAAATATAACAAGGTTGACAAAAGTAAACCTGCTAGGAGCATTCGAGTAGTCGCACGATACTTCTACTTAGTTCACTCAATGACTCTTGATGAAGTCATGGAGAATATTAAAGGCTACATTGAGAATTGTGAAATCTCACATAAAGTATCAGATGATTTCTTAAAAGAGTATATTCCCAAAGTATTGAACGAAGGAACACCTATGAATGAGATTGAGAGTATACATATCACAAAAGAGGAATTAGACACTATTCAAAGCAGTGGGTATAAAAAATCTTGGAGAAAAGTATTGTTTACCATGTTGGTTCACTATCGAACTAAAATGGTTTGGAATGGAGTAGATAATTACAAAATCGAAAACAATGAGACTGAAATTATCAAAGATGCCCATGTCACATTGTCAAGAGATAAAAGAATCGAAATGTGGCGACAAATGGAAAATGATGGTTTCATCACATTTGGGGTTGGTAAAGGAGCGTTAAAGCTCACTTTAAACTATATGAGTGATACGGATACATACAATAACTCAAATGCAATCGAGATTACAGACTTTGACGATTTCTATATGTACTATGAAGCATACGAAAAGAAAACCAAAGTTAAAGAATGTCAAGGTTGTGGCAAATTATTTATCCCAAAAGCCAATAAATCTCTATATTGCGACAGTTGCAAAGACATTCAATACAAGGAAAGACATAAGAAATATAATTCAACTAGACAAAACTAAACCATTTCATTTTTAAAAACGACAAATAGAAATGCTCATAAACGTGGTAATATCAACGTTTGTGGGCATTTTTGCTTAAAAAATTAGATTCTGATATTAGGGTAGAGAAGAGTAGAGGCGGTAGTCCTACCCATATCTACCCACTCCTCTCACGAAAACTCTTTACTACTGTTTACCGTTTTGTTTAACATTTTATTTCATTTTAACATGACTAACTCTCTCCTTAGACCAGTGGACTTTTACCATTGGTCTTTTAAACTAGATGTCTAGTCCATCTCTCCACTAGACATCTAGTTTAGAAGTTAAGAAAGGAGCAATCAAAATGGCAAAGTTAGAAAACTCTTGTCCTCAAATTGAATTTGTTCGATTGTTAGCTTCTAAACTTAGTGTTACCTTAGAGGTAGCCGAGTTTATCTACAAAACATATGGAGTGGTGGGGCTTGAATTAATGCAACAATACGATTCATTAAAAATCACACCCTATATCTTCCTAGAACGTAAACAATCACCTAGTCGTGAATTCTTCAACATTCATACTGGTGAATATGAAATGACGGAATCCAAAGATCGACTCTATGCAAGAGTGTCGCATACCAATAAAGAATTTGATAATGCTATGAGACATATCGAAGCATATGAAGAAATGTTGGCTCGTCAAGAAATTTATGAAGCTCAGAAAGAGCAAGAGCGATTAGCTAGAGAGCAAGAGCTAGAAAAAGAGCGTAAGCGTGAAAAACGCAATCGTCAAGCTAGACAACGCAGAAAGAGAAAGAATCAACGTGCTAAACGCATGGCTATGGAGCGTTTAATCCACTATGAGATGATTTATCACAAAGAGGAGCAACGTAAATATAGTAAGGAACTAGCTAAACGTAAAAAATAATTTGAATACAAGGAGAATTTGAAGATGGCTAAGAAATCAACATTAATCAAAAAGACAGATTCAAAGAAAGTTGAATTTGTTGTAACTGGAAAATTACAAATTGATGACGAAACAGGTCGTATCACAGTTGAAACAACTGATTATGGAATTGTTGAATTAGAGCCTGTTATTTATGAATTAGAATTAGCTAATCAAGTCGTTGAATTGAAGATTCTTTTAAAAGATGAATTAGTTGATGACATTGATTATTTAGAATTAGCTTAATTTTTATAAACGCAAACATTAGACCTCTTAGGAGGTCTTTTTATTATATTCATGCATTATTCACAATGCACAACCCTAGCACCTATGTTGGTGTTAGTAGTAACAATGTCATGGGTTTTCTATACCTCTCTCTTTGGCAACATGACATTGTTACTACTAACACTAAATTCTCTTGCCAAAGAGAGAGGTAGTTAGTAGAAAGGAAGTGCGTTGTGAATAATAAGAAGCACATAATGGTCAGATTCGATGAAGATGGTAACATTATAAGTTCAGACACAATAGGAGAATTTGATTCAGTTAAATATGTAAAACCTCCAAAAGAAGGAAGTAAAGACTATTTGACTTACAAAAAGAGTCAAGACAAATTGGGTAAACTAACTGATGAGTTGGGAGGGTTCTACATGTTGTACTATAATGAAAAGCTATTTGACAATAAGGTTGACGATAAACATATTTGTCGAATCATCTTTTTAGCAACCTTCTTAGAATATGACACAAATAAATTGGTCACTAAGCAAGGTAGGGCTAATGTTAATTTAACAGAGAAAGAAGTCAAACGTGAATTATCACTAGATAACAAAACCTACAAATCATTCAAAGAAGAAATGATTAGCAATAAAATAATGATGATTACAGATGGCGGAATCTATCTTTCTCAAGAGTATTTCAAAAAGGGAAAAGTACCAAAAGATGGTCGCAATTTCTCTCGTGTGTATGTTGATACAATCAGAGAATTGTACCGTCAAGTGAGTGGTCGTCAACACAAGACGCTTTCACATCTATTTAGATTATTACCTTTCTGCGACTTTGAATACAATGTAATTTCTAGTTGTCCAAACACAAATGAAGCAATGAGGAATACTTTGACTAGAGAAGATATTGCTAATTTACTTTCTATTGATTTCAATGCCTACAAGAAAGTTGAATCTGGTCTTATGAATTTAAAAGTGACTCTCATGGGTGAAGAATATTATGTCATGGGATCAGTTACTTTTGGCAGAGGAAGAACAAAGAAACGTTTTTATGTGATTAACCCACTAATTTACAATAGTGGTGACAATTTTGATAATCTTCGTTCAATTTGGCTAGAGCTATTGGTGGATAGATAGACAATATATATAGAGTATTAATTCAACAAAATGTGGTAATAACAACGTTTAAAGGCATTTTTTAAGACAAATGTGAGGGAAAAAACTACCCTTTTTTGCATAAAAAGAGGGAAAAAACTACCCTTTTTTGTAATTTCGCCCAATTTTAGGGGTTGGGTAAAAACGTGACACTCGCTGCACATTAGTGGTAAAAAATCTTACTGCCCCTTTGCAACGCAAAATTAACTTAACTTTTATCAGCTAGTTGGTTGACTTTTATAAACCTAATGTATATAATACTAAACGTAAGATAACTTAATCAAAGGAGAGAAAAGTATGAAAGACTTAGCATTAACATTTGAAGTATTAAGTGAATCAGATTTAGCTTTCAATGTGGTTGATATTTCAGCACAAGAGCAAATATTAGTTGTTGGTGATGTTGAAACAATCGTATCCCACATTGTAGAGCAATACATAGTGAGTAAGGTTAAAATTTGGATTGCTAAGACAGACTTAGGTCGATTAATTGGTCAATCTATTGAGCAACAAGGATATACAGTTGAGTATTTGACTTTATACTTTGAGTAGAGGTGGATAGACATGGAAAGAAAAGATGACACAACTTCATATGAAAAGTTGGTAGGTCACATAAAGTATAAAGGTTGGTCTATTGTTGAAGAGTATGAAATTGGCGAAGGTAAATTCTCGATCGAAGATATAAAAAGAGCTGTTTACAATAATGAAGAAGTTGAGTCTGCTGAAATTATCAAATTAACAATATCTCATTGCTCAGAGGTTGTTGAGAAAATCAAATAGCAAATAATATCTCACCTATTTGTTGCAAGTGAATAGGTCATAGGAAGAACCAACCCACATCTTGCAAATGTGGAATCCCGACCTCGGTTCTAAGAGTCTTATAGGGTCGCTTTTATTTAATAAGGCAGAGGCGTTCTAGCTGTACTGCTTAGTCCGATAGTCATGTGAAGACACTAAACTACAATCCCATGCGTGGGCATGACAGAATAACAATATCTGTCGTTTTACTTCTAGTTTAGACATTAAACAAACGTAAAATAATTAGACATAGGAAGTGTAAGACTTGGTAGAACAGGGTCGCAACCAACATCAAGCTGTCCTAAGTTATTATTCATAAGCACGTTAAGTTACATTATCCCGACCAGTTTGTATCAAGTATGCAATAGGGCTATGTTGTAATTGTGTAACATTAGATTCTTAATGTGTTGTCAACTCACATTTGTCTAGTATCGGAATAAATTAAAAAGTTGAAGCCATTGTTAAGCTCTAAGTCGCTTTACTTCCTTACGAGGTGTGGAGCGGCAAGGGAGAAAGTCCCGTTAAGAGCACAATGCCTTTAAAGGTTGTGAGGGTTGGAAGTTTAGCCGTCACAGAATTCAAGAGAGCCACCCACAAGTGGTGTCGGCAGTATAAATCCTCAATACGAGAGGTACGACAAAACCACTCCGCAATGAGTATAATCTAGTTTAGTCGTTTGGGTTTTTGCAGAGTCCCCTAATACTACTGTATAGTAATGTGTAGACGTACACAAGCGATTAATGCTATAGAAGTTGGATACATGAGTTAGTAAGTTCTCGAGATAAAATAACTCCCAATGATGGAATAGACAGTCGTTTTTAAGGTTTAGACAGAAAACAAACCTCAGCCAAAATGTTATCTCTAGTGATTTACATTGGTGCAATTCCAATGGATAGCTTATTGGATTAAGCGATTGTCAGTGAGCAATCAATCCCTATTATATTTTGAAAGGGAGTAATACATATGAAAAAACTAATTGGATTATTTTTAGTTGGATGTTTAACTTTGTTTGGATGTTCAACAAAATCAACTGAGGAAGATGTTGTTAAGGTTGGATTTGTGTCAGACGTTGCAGGAATCGAAGATGGTTCGTTCTCGCAGGTGACTTGGGAAGGAATCAAAGAGTTTCAATCTGAGCATAATGGAGTGGAAATTCAATACGTAACACCTAAAGACACGTCAACATCTGAATTACTTAACAACATTGACAATTTAATTATGTCTGGAAACGAAGTTGTAGTAGCTTCTGGATTTGCTTTCCAAGAAGCAATTGAACAAGCCTCGGAAATTTATAAAGATACAAAATTCATCATTATTGATGGAGTTGTTGAGCGTGACAACGTGGTATCAATTACTTTTGCTGAAAATGAAGCAGGTTTCTTAGTAGGAGTGGCAACTGCTCTCGAATCTCAAACTGGTAAAGTTGGATATTTGGGTGGAATTGACGTTCCAGCAGTTGTTGGTTACGGTTTAGGGTATGTAAGTGGAGTTGCTTATGCTAATGCACATTTTGATACAAATGTTGAAGTATCTGAATATGTGTACTCTGGAACATTTACAGATTTCAACGTTGGTCAAATGTTGTCAGCAGGTATGTTTGACAAAGGTGTGGATATTATTATGGCTACTGCTGGTGTTGCTACGCAAGGAGCTATTGCAGAAGCAAAACAACGTGATAATGTCTATATCGTTGGTTGTGATAGCGATCAATATTCAGATGGATTACAAAAAGATGAATCTTCTGTTGTTTTAACATCTGCTATGAAACACATTGATGTAGCCGTTAAAGATGTGTTGGCTAAATGTGTCAATGGTGAGTTCCCAGGTGGTAAGTCTATTATGATGACTTTATCTACCGATGGCGTGGGATTACCTAGTGAGAATCCTAATTTATCAGAATCAACTATTGGACAAGTCAATGAAGTAATCAAAGTTATCAAAGATGGTAATTTGCAAGTTCCATCAACAGTCGAAGAATTACACACTTTCTTAGAAGAGTATAACTATCACGTAGAAGGTGTTCAATATTAATTAATAACCATTAGAGAGAAGAAAGAATAGGGTGAACTCCTATCGCTCTAATTAATAAAAATGCGGGTGTAGCTTAACTGGATAAGTCCCAACCTCCTAAGTTGGTTTTTATGAGGGTTCGAATCCCTCCATCTCGCACCAAAAATCACAACTTGATACCATAATCAATAAACCTTATAATCTGAATTAACCACATCACTCGAACATTTATTACCTCCTCTTTCTTGTTCGTTCATTTTCCCCTTTTGCTACTTTTAACGAAAGAGTGGTGTGGCTAATTGAGGTTCTAAGGAATCTCTAATGCTTCCATAACTCAATTGGCTAGAGTACCCTGCTCATAACAGGGAGGTTTCAGGATCATGCCCTGATGGAAGCACCAAAGGATTCACTAGCTCAATAGGTCAGAGCACTTGACTGTTAATCAAGGGGTTCTCGGTTCGAGTCCGAGGTGAATCGCCATACAAGGTGGATTAGTTTAGTGGCAAAATAAGACAATGGTAATGTCTAGTCAAGGTTTCGATTACCTTATTCACCACCATGAAACAGAAACACTTGAGTCTACAAACTAGGCTCTTTTATTATATCTAAAATTTGAAATATTGGAGAGAGAAAATATGAATATTGAAAAAATGGAAAATGAAACACAGTTTGAATATGGACTCCGTATCATCGAAGGCAAAGTCAATCGTGAGCTAGATTTGGACTGGGATGAGATTGTCGATTTACTCAAACTTGATTGCCATAAAGATAGCTTACGCAAGGCAACGTCAGTGACACCTTACAGTGGTGTAGCAGTTGCTAAATACTATAAAGACAAAATTGCCAACATGGTAGTAGAGGCTCAACCTTCACGAGCACAAGAAGACTTGTTACTGGAATTAGAAATGAAGAAGCGTGAGCTATTTAAGGAACGTGTAAAACTTCAAGACCTAAACAATGCAATCAAACGTGAAGGCAGACCAGAAGCACGTTGGGAAGTTGCCATGGAGAAATTATATGAGAATATCTCAACACTACCTCCTATTGAACTCAAGTTTGCAACAGATAGAAAAGGTTCTAATGAAGCAAGTATCTTAATTAGTGATGTTCATATTGGCAAAGGTATTGATACTCCTCATAACCAGTACAATTTAGAAATCGCTAAATATAGACTTGAGAAGTTAGCTACCCAAGTTGTTCACTACTGTGAAATGCACCAAGTAGGGACATTAAATATTGACTTTTTGGGCGATCTAATTGAAAATAATATCCACTTAAGCTCACAGGTAGAACAAGTGTGTGATTTAATGGAGCAAGTTGCTTATACAAGTGAATATTTATCACAATTTATTGCATTGGTATCACCTCATTTTAATAAAGTTCGATTACACAGTGTATTCGGAAATCATGATCGTTGTGAAAAGGACTTCAAAAACAGTCGCATGGAAAGTGAGCATTTTGTTAAACTGATTGACACCTTAATTGAATTACGCACAGGTATGAAGTTTGAGCGCAGTAATGTAGATACCGAAATTGAAACTTATCAATTGGATAACGGTTTAACAATTGCTTTGCAACATGGACACAATGTGAAAAATATTGATACACTTGTGAAAGACGTATCTTTTTATTTGGATATGAATATCGACTTCTGTCATATTGGACACTTTCACTCATTTAAAAGTTCAAAAGGAACAATAGTGAATGGGTCGGTTTGTGGAGCTGATAAATATGTCAACAAACTACGATACAATGATAAAGCAAGTCAAGTATTAGCTGTTTATTATGAAGATGGATCACAAGTAATACATAATATTATTTTAGGTTAAAATAAGTATTGCATTATATAATACACTATGCTATACTAAATATGTACCAAACGAGGTACATACACACTTATCTCTCTTATAACTCCAAGAACGCTTGTTCTTCAAGACAATCTGTTCTTTAAGACAAAATTAAATTATTGTTTGGCAAGGGTCAAACAATTCTCTCCTTATTGTTGGTGGTTGTGTAATTTGCATAACCACCTTTTTCTATATGTAAATGTATAGTCACTCAAGAGAGTGGCTTTTTTATTTATCCAACTTCAAGATTGGGAGTTGGTATGGGTATTCAAGTCAGGCGAAGATTCCTTCACTTTCATTTTTCTCCTTCTCCTTAAAATCGCTTTCCCTTGTAAGCTTGACTTGAATATCCATACCAACTTCTTATTCGCAAGGGAAAGCGATAAATCTTGAAGTTGGAGAAAGTTGATAATTATTATGCAAAAGAATTTGAAAATCGTATTACAAGATAAAATAACAGGAGAGATTTATGATACTTATATGGATTGTAGTCCATTGGCTAGTATCCATGCTTCTGAACCCACAACAAGAGAGCAAAGAGAATATTATCAAAATCTAAATGACCACAAAGCTATGGCTAGGTCGCTAGGAGGGTTTGTTATGGTGTTATATTTTAACAATGAGAAACTTTATGGTGAGGAATTAAACTTATCAAAGTCTACCACTTCGAGATTATTGATGTTAGCAACCTACATGGATTTTGAAAATCGTTTAGTATTAGAAGTGCCAAAAACAAAGAAGCAATCACAAGAAGTGGAATATATGAAACGAAAAGATATTCAACAAGTACTTGGATTGAAGCAAAAAGCGTTCTGTGATTTCATGAGTGAGATAACAAAAGCCAACATTTTGATTAAAGACGACAAGGGATTTGCTCTCTCTAGTGAGTTCTTCCGAAAAGGAAATATCGCTCAAGATAACTTCTTTAGCAAAATGTATGTCGAAACAGTTAGACAAGTTTATTTATCAACCCCAGTGAGAAAACATAGCACACTATCTTATATATTCCAACTAATGCCTTTTGTTCATTGGAAAACAAATTATATAGTTAAAGACAGAATGTGTGGAATGGATGATTTACAAACCATGACACTTGAAGAAATTTGTCAAACACTTGGATTAGAAACAAGCAAGACATCAATGAACAACATGAAGAAAGAATTATTATCTTTCAAATTAATTCATAAAGACAAAGAATATTATTTATTCAATATGATAACACAATCAAGCAAAAAAGGTAAACGCTCTTGGTTTGTTATTAACCCATTAATTTACAATTCGATGTCTGATTATAGTGATTTTAAAGAGGCTGTAAAAGCTACATGGGTTAATTAATGTGAAATAATACTAATAAGAAATTCGACAAGAATGTGGTAACATCAATGTTTATCACGATTTTTTAGTGTGCAAAAAGTGGACTTTTTGGCTAAAATAGTGTGCGAAAAGTGGACTTTTATAAACAAGGTTCACTTTTCGCAACTTTGGGTGAATTTGAAAGAGGTGAAATTTTTGAATGGCTAAAAATGTGAGAGTAAAGACACCTGAAAAGAATTATACGTTTGTTTGCAGTCGATGTAAACAAGTTTTTAAAAGTGACCAATTTTATAGTTTCCCAAATAACGCAGGATTGTTAAGTGTATGCAAGGAATGTATGTATGAATATGCAATCAAGGACAATGCACTTGATCGTACTGGATTGATTGATTTATTGCGATTTTTAGATATGCCATTTTTACAGAATTACTATACAGATGTATCCAAGAAAAAAGTATCTGGTAAATGGCAATTAAGTCAATACTTTGGGAAGTTGAGATTAAATAGTGCTACACATATGATGCACTTTAAGGACAGTTCATTTGAAGATATTGATACTGAAACTTTCAAGGGAATCTATGAATTGCCAGAAGAGGTAGTTGAATTGACTACCAATCCAGTTACAGACGAAGAGCCAAAGGTGAGTAAAGTTGAAGAGAAAAATGCTCGATTCAAGGAATTACAAGCCAAGTGGGGTAATTATCAAAGTTTAGAATTCTTAGAGAGATGTGAGTCTCTATACAAAGAATTTATTGATGGTGGATATCAAATCTTGAGTGCAATGCACCAGATTTCATTAATGACCTATGTGCAGTTGCAGGTTAAGTGGGATGAAGCCATGCAGAAGAATGATTTTAATACGCTTAAAGAATTAAAACAACCTTTGCGTGATGCCCGTACAGATGCGAAAATCAACGTTTCACAACTAAAGGCTTCTGATTTGAGTAATGGTGGGGCTAACTCATTTGGAGAGGTTGCAAAGATGGTCTCTAAACGAGATGGATTCCTTCAATTACCTATGAAATATTACAAGCAACCAAATGACCATTTAGATTTCATGATGTATGAAATTATAAATTATTTAAGACACTGTTTATCAATGCCAGAAATTCCCTATGAAGAAGTCTACAAATACTATATCCAGAAGATTGAAAAATTCAATGAAGAGTATAATGCTGATATTGAGCAAGGTGATTTGGGAACTC
Source organism: uncultured Mollicutes bacterium (assembly GCA_945935945.1). The sequence goes on from CAMESA010000001.1 coordinate 37,883, forward strand.
TCGACCCCAGCACAAAAAATAAAAAAAAAGAATATAAAGTTATTTAGTTTACTTTTATCAACTTTTTGAATATAATATTTTATATAAAGAGAAAAGGAGATAGAAAATATGGTGGCTAAAATAGATAGAACTGGAGAAACGTTTGTAACTAATGAAGGATGTAAAGCAATTATTGTAAACTATGTGAATGCTAGAGAAGTATACATTAAGTTTGAAGAGTCAGAAGAGTTGGTTAAAACTATGTATTCAAAAGTTAAAACCAAATCAATTAAAAACCCATATTTACCATCACTATATGACAAAGGGTATTTTGGACAAGGGGAATATTCTGGTCGAGATAGTTATGGTAGTAAGAGTAAATGCTATAACACTTGGCGAGGTATTTTGGAACGTAGTTATAGCAAAGAGCTTAAAGATAAACATAATACATATTTAACTGTGGAGTGTTGCGAAGAGTGGCACAATTATCAAAACTTCGCTAAGTGGTATGAAGATAATTACTATGAGGTTGAAGGGCAAAGAATGGACTTAGATAAAGATATACTTTATAAAGGCAATAAGATTTATAGTCCAGAGACTTGTATATTTGTTCCTCAAAGAATTAACAAATTGTTTACAAAATCAAACAAAACTCGTGGAGATTTGCCAATAGGTGTATATTTTCACAAAAGAGAACAAAAATATGTGGCTCAGTGCAGAGTATTGGAACAAGATCAACAGAAGTTCTTGGGATATTTTAACACTCCAGAAGAAGCATTTAATGCTTACAAAGAATTTAAAGAACAATACATAAAGCAAATTGCAGAAGAATATAAAGATAAAATCCCAAACAACCTATATGAAGCTATGTTAAAATGGGAAATAAATATTGAAGATTAGGAGAGGTGCAGAGCCTCTCTTTTTATATGAAAAGGAGGTGGTCGACAAGTGACAATGTTAGCTGGTTATAAAAATGAATACTCTCAAGAAGAACAAATGGGGATTTGGAGCGAATTGATTGCTTACTGGCGATTTTATCCAGATGCCTTCATCGAGTTAATCACACCAACAGAAGTTGATGAAGAAACAGGAGAGGTTAAACGAGTTGGTATTTCACTTGGTTGACTGAGCCGATCAAAAACTTTATCTTAGAGCAATGGCTCGTTTTGCTTATACTTTCTTCGTATTACCACGAGGATTTGGAAAGACTACACTAGAGCTATTAGCTTTGTATGTGTTTGCAATTCTATATCCAGATTCTACATGGTCAATGTCTGCCCAAACTTTACAAGCTAGTGCAGGGTTCTTTAGTGATAAGCACGCAGATATTTGTCGATTCTTCCCAATTATAGCACAAGAGATAGAGTCGTGTCGTATCACAGATAACAATGTTATTATTGTGTTCAAAAGTGGTTCTGTGATTACAAACATTACAAATTCTGGTACGGCTAAAGGTCTGCGTCGCAATTCTATCGTTTTTGAAGAGGCGGCTTTAATGGATTTCTCCAACTATGGGGATAATACCGAGCCAATTACTTCCGAGCCTTATAAATCACAACGGTATATGTCAACTCCTGACCCATATTTTCGTAATAAACAAGGGTTTGTGACAACAGCCTACTATAAAAATGACGCTTTTGATTTTTGCCGTCAGATGGTATTGGATATGGCAGATTGTAAGAGTGCTTTCGTATTTGGAGCAAGTTATCAATTGCCTGCCAAATTCAAGCGAAACCGTTCAGTTGAGGAGGTTGAGGCTTTAGTTGATAAAGTGGGGCAATTGATGTTTAACTTCAACTATGGCTCACGTTGGGCAGTAAGTAATGGTTCATGTATCGTTGACATTGATAAGCTAAAAGAATTACAAACCCTAATTAAGCCAGAGATGAGGGCAGTTAAGGGTGGAGAATATTATATTTCAATAGACGTTGCTCGAAGTGCCAAATCTTCCAACAATGCCAGTGCAATTGTAGTTGGTAAAGTTCTACGTGACAGTAGGCAAAAAGTTAGGCAAATTCAAGCAGTAAACATTATTAAGCTACCTAATGGTATGAACTTTAGGGAGCAATCAATCATTTGTAAAAAGCTAGTAAAAATCTATAATGCACAAGCACTAATCGTCGATATAAATGGGTAAACACCTTGCCCCTTTGTATAGCAATATACAAAAGTAAATCCCTCGAATTCATGGGAAGTCCCAAGTGGATAATCATGAGCCAAGCTCAATTTTGAGAAGGTGCAACGACTAGAGTTTAACTCGTAGGATAAAGCTATCCGAAGTGGGGGACTGCCTTATAGGTAGAAGATATAGTCTAAACTCATATGCAAATATGAGAAGTTCATAGGAGAACTGTATAGAAAGTAGCGTTTCTATATGAATGAAATGTGGGTGTGGGTCTTCTCGATTATTTATTAGATTCACAAATTTTGGACGATGGTGAAGAACTCGAAGCATTGGATAGTATGAACCTTGAAATTAGATCAAGCTATCGAAATGCCAAGCGCTTAGTATATGGTATACAAGCACAGAAAAACAACAGTGATATGATTGTCAACTTTATTAGTTGTGTAGAAACCAAAATTCTGCGACTGCTAGAAAAATTTGATATTAACAATGCTTTAGATATTCCAGACGAAGATTATATGGTGAGTGAGGTCTTACCATTCTTACGAACTGAAAATCTCATCGCCGAGGTGCAGAACCTAACAGTTGAGCAAATACCAAGCAGTAATAAATTAAAGGTCGGACAACTTATCCGTATGGACAAGGATATTTATTCTAGTCTACTTTATTTAATGCACTACATTATGGCAGAATGTAACTCCTCATATGAAGAAGAGGAGGAAGATATTATGTCAGTTTTAAGAGGTATGATTCGCAAACCAAAAATTAGATAGAGAGGAGGAGAGACTATGGAACAGAAACAAAGAGAAGAAATCATTGAAGGTTTATTCAATTGGGACACAAATCCAGATTACTCAGAGAATGACTACTCGCGCGATCTTTTAACATTCGCTAAACGTTTAAATTTAAACAATCATGTATCTCGTCAAGATTCATGGATTTCAATGTCTGCTAGACAAAACTATCAAGGATTCCCGCCTGAGAAAGTTGCACAATTCTTACGTGACCCTCGTCACCATGAAAAAGAGCTACGTGATTTAGCACGATATTTAGAAAATACAAGTCAAATTTACCAACGTGTGGTAAATTACTTATCAAGCATTCCAGTTATCTCACCTGTAGTCATCCCAACTCGTACAAATTTAGGTACATTAAAAGTGCAGTACGAGAAAGCAGTTGATTACTTAACCAAATTAAATTTACCTAAGAATTTAATTCAAGTATATCGTACTTGCTTACGATTTGATGTATTCTATGGGATTGAATTCGAGGGTGACGATGATGCTACTGGATATTCAATTAAATCATTAGACCCAGACTATTGTCGAATCAGTGGGGTTGAATATGGAAGCTTCATCTTCCAAATGGATATGTCATTCTTCACAAAGAAAGAAAACTTTGATGTCAATATTTCCCTACTTGAAGAATTTGACCAATATATCCCAGGATTCTTCACCAAGGCTTACAATGCTTATAAAAAAGATGTACGTAAACGTTGGGTTGATATTCCTGCTGAAAAATCAATTTGTATCAAGTTGAAAGAAGAGTTGGATTATTGCTATCCACCATATGCAAGTATTTATAATGATGTGCAAAACATTGAGGATTATAAAGCGTTAGCAAAAGTGGCAGAAGAACAAGCCAACTATAAATTAATTGGATTTAAAATTCCACGATTTGAGAGTGCCAAACAAGAGCGACCAGATGCGTTTGCTATCAAAATGAGTACGGCTACCATGTTCTATGAGTTGGCTCGTGATGCAATTGCAGAATCAATCGGTATCTTCTACTCACCTATGGAATGGGAAGCTATCAAATTCTCTGATGGCACATCAAACACTCGAAACAAGATTAAAGAAGCAACAGACCAATTATACGATGCTTTAGGTATTAGTCGCTTGTTATTTAATAGTGATTCAACTACTGCCTTAAAGTATTCAATCAAAGTTGATGAATCTGTCATCTTTCAGCTTAATCGACAAATCGAAACTTGGGTAACTCGTAAGTATGTCTACAAGCATAAAGGAAACTTCCGAGTGCAATTATTAGATGTTACTCGTTTCAACCAACAAGAAGTCTTTGATATGTATATGAAAGCTGGGCAATATGGTCAACCAGTTCAAGCTCATATTAGTGCCATCTTAGGAATGAACCAACAAGAAATGATGGCAATGAATTACATTCAAAATGACATTCTTGATATACCTAACAAGTTTATTCCAATGACCTCTTCATATACACAAACAAGCTCATCTGATTCAGGTGGTGCTCCTACTGTGGAAGATTCAGATAGTGATAACACTATTAGAAATCAAGAGGCAGGAACTAATGAAGAATATAATTCGTGATTTGAAAGGGGGTGAGAGTAGATGAAGGATCAAAAATTGAAGTTTACAACATTGGCTACATTTTCAGACTTTGAATCTACGCTTAATCCCTCTTTTCATAAAGCACGATTAAGAATTATGGCTATTGGTTCAAAGGCTCATAATGGTGCTAAATTCTCACATGACGGCACAATGAAAGCATTGCCAACGTTGAAGAATATCCCTTTAGTAACTCAATATGATAGAAATACGAAAAACTTGAAATCTCATGAATTTGAAGATGACGGTAATGCGTTGACTTATGGTATTGGTGTTATTGCAGAGAGTTGTCAACAATGGATTGAAGAAGTTGAGGTTGATGGTGAAACTAAAGAGTATTTATGTTCAGAGGTTTTATTATGGAAACGTCAAAAACGTGAATATGACTTTATTAAGAAACATCGAGACCTTAACGTTTCAATGGAAGTCATGATGAATCGCCCAAAACGTGCTAAAGATGGAAGTGTTGAGGTAGAAGATTTCTACTTTACTGCCGTTACTGTTTTGGGAGTTGGTGTCAACCCAGCGTTTGGTGAAGCTAATTTAGTATTTGCCAAAGATGGTGATGATTACCAACAAATGATGTTTGAATTAAATCAATTTGAAAACGGAGGAAATACCATGCCAGAAGATAATCAAGTTCAAACAACAGAAAATCAAACTGTTGTTGAAAATGAAGGGCAAGAGCCTCAAGTAGTTGAACCTACACAAGAAAATGTTGTAGTTAATAACGAACCAGAGGTTGATAAAACTAAAGTTGATGATGTAGATTATAAAGCTAAATTTGAGGAAATGGAAGCTGAATTATCACGCACTATTGTTGAATTAACAAAAGAACGAGATGATTTAACAACTCAATTACAACAAGCTCAAGATGATATGCAATCAAAAATGTCTGCATTGCAACAAGAATTAGACGAGTTAAAACAATATAAATCACAAATTGAAAAAGACAAGTTAGATGCAGAACGTCAAACTGTATTAGATCAATTTAATGATTTGCAAGACACCGACGAATATAAAGAATTAGTTGAGAATTTAGGTGACTTAACTCCTAAAGCCTTAGAAGATAAACTTTATATTATTGCAGGTCGTATCGCTCGTCAAAGCCGAAAAACACAAAAACAACAAATTAAACCTAAATTAAACATTGCCACACCTACTTCAAATGAAGAAGTGCCTAACTTTAAGTTTGCCAACTTCTTAATGAAGTAATGTGATAATGAATATAAAATTGTAAATTAAAAAGGAGGAATGTCTTTATGGCATACATGTGTAATACATCAAATATTAAAGAAATGGAAATTGGTCGTCCTCAAACTGTTATGTTTGAACGTGGTCACAATGCTCAAGCTAAAACTTTTCCTAATGGAACAATTGTAACATTAGGTGATACAATGGAAAATGCAACTATTCCAGGCGGAGCTACCAAATACGGGCGTGAATATGACCATGTTCATAAGGTAACACAATTCCAGGGGACTGCTGGACCGGGTGTCGATTCAGTAATTGGAAAATGGATTGTTGTTGCTCCAGAAATCCGCGTTGAACAATATCGTCGAATTAATGACCAAATTAGCGATTTTGTATTAGAAGAGAATGTAACTTATACTGCTTATCAATTACAAAAATTAGACCGCATTGAGTATTCAGATAGCTATTTCACTGGCAATTTAAATGACATTAATGTCGGAGATTATGTAAAATTTGAGAATGGTACTGAAAAGCTTATTAAAGGTGCTGGTGCTAATGACTCTGCATTCCGAGTAGTATCAAAATTACCTATGTTCTATCCAGTTGTAATGGGGCAAAACGCACCTGTTCAAAACCCAGGTAACCCAGGTACTCAAGGTGGAGCAATGAGTTTCTTACCAAAAGCAGGATATAAATTTAAATTAGAGGTAATTGCCTAATCTTATTTGATTAGTGTATTAAAAGGAGGAATATACATATGAAATTTACTAAAAACGAATTAGCAAAATTCATGGTTGCAAATTATAAAGGTGAAGTTCAAGTACCTGCTAACTTCTCAGCAGATTCAGTATTCACACCAGAAGAAGCTATTACTAATGCTTTCCATTCTATTATTGGAACTAACGAAAATTCAACAGTTGAAGATTATATCTTAGCATTCCGTCGTGAAGATGCTCGTTTAGGAGTATTTGCTATCATCGAAGAAGTTTTACGTGAGGGTATTATTAACGAAACTTGGAAAAATCCATTCTTTGATTTATTCGTTGAAACTCGTTCTCAAGCTCGTGGAGACAAAACTGTATTCTATATCGAATCTAAACAAGAAGTTGTAGTTTCTCGTATTTCTAAAGATGGTCGTGTATCTTTAGATCGTCAACGCTTCGATGAAGGATATGAGTTAACAGTTGAAACTCAAACTCGTGGAGCTAAAGTTTACGAACATATCGCTCGTATCATGACTCGTCGTACTGGATGGGGTAAATTCGTTCAAGCTTTATATGAAGCTATGGAGCGTGACATTGCTGAAATGTGCTACAAAGCATTCGCAGATGTAGTTAATGGTTTACCAATTCAATTCGTTCATCATGGAACTTATAGCTCAACTGATATTAAAGAGAAAATCCGTAACGTAAAAATGATTTCTGGTGCTTCTTCTGTAACTTTAGTTGGTACTGAATTAGCTTTAGAAGGTTTAACTCAAGACGGTGGTATCTCTTACGTTGAAGCTATTGGAACAGACGCTATTCGCAATGAGCTTCATGAAACAGGACGTGTAGGTTACTGGTATGGTCACCCATGCATCGAGATCCCTAACAACTTCTTATCTGGTACTGGATTACAAGAAATGGTATTACCAGACAATATTGTATACATTATTCCTAACATGGAAACAAAGCCGATCAAGGCTGTAATTGAGCCTGAGCTAATTGATATTGCTAACTCAGCTATCGCTCGTGTGGATGACACGTTAGAAGTGCAAATTAGGTGGACAGCAGGGGCAAACGTTGTTACAGGTTCTGCAATCGGTGCATTTATTCAACAACCTTAATATTTTATTAATAAGAGACGTGATTTATTCATGTCTCTCAATTAGTAAATTATTAAAATTAACAATTATTGGTTGACTTTTGTAAAATGTTGAGCTTATAATCATTATAGAGGTGATAGAAATGAGCAAATATGCAAAATACAAAATAGGGGATATAGCCAATAATAAATTAAAAATAATAGATTTGGAAGTAAGGGGTAGGTCGTACGACCCAAGCAAGAAAGAAACCTACTACACTGTTAAATGCTTGGAATGTGGTTATATACGTGAAACCCGTATACAAAGTAAAACTGGATGCCCATGTTGCACGAACAAAATAACAGTAAAAGGAATCAATGATATAAATACAACTCACCCTCATATTGGGAAAATGTTAAAAAACTATGATGACGGATACAAATACACAATAGGGACTTGTACGAACTTGGTATTTATCTGCCCTCATTGTGGTCAAGATATTAAGAAGAATCCATATAAAATCCTCCAAGGTGAGTATGCTTGTCAACATTGTAGAGACACGATTCCATTCGGTGAGAAGTTAATTAGGGAAATTTTAAAAGAAAGAAAAGTTGAGTTTAGACACGACGTTCAATTAGAGTGGTCTGGTGCAAAACGCTACGACTTCTATATTGAAGAATGGAATATGATAATTGAAACACATGGTGTTCAACACTATGGAATGAATTCTGGTTGGAATAAAACGGAGCAAGACCTTGAAAAACAGCAATCTAACGATAAGTTAAAAGAGGAGTTGGCGATAAACAACGGCATTGCCCATTATGTTGTATTAGATACTTCAAAACAAGATGTCAATCATGTGTTAAGTCAGATTATTGAAATTGAAGAATTGAACTCTAAATTAAAGGTCGAAACATTGAATAAAGAAAAGTTGTTCTACAAAGTTGGTAAGCCGTTAATGATACAAGCTGTTGAGCTTTGGAACAATATGGAAAGCAAAGGTGAGGAGCCAACTGCTTCAATCATTGCCCAAAAGATGAGCAAAGATAGAATGTGGGCTAAAAACACATTACTGAAAGCTTCTAAGTTGGGTTTATGTAATTACTCGCAAGAATTAGCCGAAGAAAGACGAAAACAGACTTGTCGCTCTAAGAATGGTAGAAAAGTAAAAGCTGTAAATAGATTTACTGGCGAAGAATTGATATTTGAAACCATAAAAGGTGCTAGTAGAGAATTGGGTTATGCTCATGGTTCAATTGGCAACGCTTTAACTGGAAGAAGCAGCTATTCTGGTGATTATTATTGGAGCTACGTTGACTAAAATATTAAAAATCAATTTATTGCAAAAATAGGTTTACTTTTATCAATCTTTAGTATATAATCATAAACGTGGTGATTGACCACAGATAAACTAAAGAGAGGCTGAGAAATGTATATGAATGAAGTACAATTATTAGAAAATAAGGAAATGCGTGAGACGTATATGGAACGTCTTGAGGTCTTAGACCAAGTTGGGAATTTACTATTGCTAGATGAATTGGGAATGGCTACTTTCTCACAAGTATGCAACTATTATCATGTATCAGAGGGAACATTAAAAAGCGTGGTTTTTGAACATGGAGATGAAGTTGAAAGCGACGGTTATAAAGTCTATGCCAAAGATGAGATTCTTTTAAGTTGGAATATCCAACTTAAAACAAAACGTGGTGGGTTCGATATTTTAAACAACGAAGGCGAAGTAATCGCAAGTGGTTCAAACAAAGGGATTGCATTATTCCCAAAACGAGCTATCTTACGAATTGGTATGTTACTACGTGATAGTGATATTGCTAAAGAACTACGTACTCAATTATTAAATATTGTTGAGAAAACGTCTGATGAAACAAAAACGATTGAAATTGATAAAGAGAAAGAATTGTTGTTGAACATTATGCTTGCTAAAAGCGATACAGAACGAGCTATTGCAGTTAATGAACATATGAAATATGTTGAACGTTATAAGCAAAAAGCCGAACGTTACGATAAAGTATATGAAGCACCAAAGCTATTCACAATTACCCAAATTGCAAAAGACTTAGGAATGTCTGGTCAGAAATTGAATAAGACCTTAAATGAAAAAGGTGTTATTTATAAAGGTAACGACAATGTATGGCACTTATATAGCAAATATCAACATTTATGTCCAGACTATTGCGATTATCATGTAACAGAATATGGGCAAACATTAAAATGGAAAAACAAAGGTCGAGAATGGATCATTGATTTATTAAAGTAAATACATAGTGACCCCTAGTGGGTCACACCAATTCTAAGAAAGGAAGTGATAACCATGTCAAACTTTTATTCAGTTAAAAAAGGTGATAAATTAAAGTTTAAAGGATGTACTTGTGGTTATGGTTTATATTTAGGAGATGTTGTCGAGTGTATTGGAGTTGCATTAGATAAATTCTACTGGATTAATCCACATACAGGTGATAAGCGCATTACCAAAATGGGAAGTTCATGTTTCGAACCAATCAAGGAAATCACTATTGAAGAAGTAGTTGAAGTCATTAAAGAAGAAGTTGTTGAAGAAGTTGAGGCTATTGAACAAGTAGTTAATACAGAAGAAGTTGTTGAGGAAGCACCTAAGAAATCTCGTAAAAAGAAATCTGAATAATATTTTGAATTTGAAGGAGAGAGAGTTTTATGAATATGAATTATATTGAAGTTGAAGGTTGGCAATTAGATGACAAATCATTGGTATCTAATGCACGAGTTTACAATTTAGGAAATTCAATTCGAGGGGCAAAATTCCCAATGGCTTTAGACACTGAGAAAATGACAGAAGAAATTATCCCTCGTACATATGCTTTAGGGAATGCAGAGAGTGGAAGTGGACATGATTGTTTTTTAAAGGGAATCCAAGTTGTGTTTGATTTAACTTGGTCTGTTAAGGCAAGTGTTGAATTACAGCGTTACCATTTCATAGATTTTGTGAGTTCCCAGTCTAGTCTCCACCGTATTAGCAAATTTGACTTAGATGGACAATATGTGAAATATGTTGATCCTCGCATCATTGATATTATGAAAGAAAAGCAACAAGCATACAATGAAAATCCAACAAAAGAAGGATACTTAGAATTGCTATATTCTAACCCATGTGGATTTCAATTAACTGCACAAATGACTACAAATTATTTACAATTAAAAACAATTTATAAACAACGCAAAAATCATCGTCTTGTGGAATGGAAAGAGTTTTGCAAGTGGTGTGAAACACTACCTTATTTCAAAGAGTTTTGTTTAAAAGGTGAGGTGGAATAGTATGAAGAAAATTCTAAATGTCTTATTCTACATTCTTATCATTTCGTTTACAATTTATGAAATCTCTAACTATCAACGTTTCGATTTGGTTGAAATGATTTTGTTCACTGTATTTGCATTTATGTTCGGCTCTATTGTAACATTGGATGTTGGTGAGTTTATTGTTAAACACTCAAAAGAGAAAAGTGAAGAGTAATATTTCTATAAAGGGGAGAGAATATGAAAATTGTAGATTGTAAAGCAATTCGAGAGGAAATTCTAGCAGAGGTTAAGGCACAAGTTGAGCAACTTGATTTTACACCTCAAATACATATTATCAGTATTGGTGAAGATAAAGCAAGTGAAACATACATAAACAATAAAATCAAAACTGCTAAGGAAGTCGGAATTGAAGCACATCATTATCACTTAGATGGTGATATGCTTCAACCACAAGTTGAATTAGCAATTGAGAATCTTGTGAAAGAAAAACAAGGTGCTATCATGTTGCAGTTACCAATCCCTAAACATTTAGATGAAAACAAGTTGATTGCGTTAATCCCTCAATGCAAAGATGCTGATGGATTAACTACAACCAATATGGGAATGTTGACACAAGGGAATAAAGATGCTATTATCCCTGCTACTGCCAATGCTTGTTACCATGTAATTAAGAAAGCCTTTGGTGAAGATTTATCAGTGTTGAATGTGACAGTGGTGAACAGATCAAAATTAATTGGTCAACCTCTCCAAGCATTATTAACTAATCATAATGCCACAGTTACACTATGCCACAGTAAGACACGAGATTTACACGTTCCAATGATTAAGTCAGATATTTTAATCACTGGAATTGGGAAGGCTAAACATTTCAATGCTAATGATTGCTCAGACGAATATCAATTAATCATTGACTGTGGAATTAATTACGTTGATGGTAAATTAGTTGGTGATTGGGATGAAGAATCTCTAGCAGAGGTATGTAACGATACTGTATCATTAACTCCTGTCGGTCAGCGTCGTCAAGGAGTTGGGTCGATTACAACTGCTTGTTTGATGAAGTCGGTTATCAAATGTCATGAATTACAACGAGGTGAAGATTATGAAGGTTAATTTATACCGAATTGGATATTTCTTGCTAGTATTCTTATTGGGAGTATTCTTATTGACTGGAATTGAATACGCAATCATGACTCCATTTGTACTCTTATTGGGGCTATTTAACGACATTGCATTTTGGTCACCTCTAATGTGTTTGGTAATTATCAATACGATTCTAATGTTATATGTAGTTACTTCACAGCATGAGATGATAAATGAAAATTTTGAAGATACTTTCAACAAAAAATAATACATACCTAGACCTATTTATATAGGTCTTTTTATTTTAGAAGGGTGGTGAGATTATGAATAAGCCACAGGTTGTAGTAATCTACAACATTGACCAAGCAAATGCTCTAGTTAAAAATGGGGGAATTGTGCTTGGATTTAAGAAACACAAAGAAACTAAGAAAATTGGTATTGTGTTCAAGAATGACGAATTATTTAAAGTTTTAATGGATAAATGGCGTAATTATGAATTGCCAAAGTAGTTAAATTTGAAAGGAATGATTTGAATGTCTGAAACAGTAGAAAAATCAGAGGTTAAAAAACCTCGTAAATCAACTACTAAAAAACCCACTTCTCCCAAAGCTAAGGCAGAACCAAAAGAAGAGACGGTTACTGTTGCTATGCAAGATCAATCAATGCCTATGACACAAATGGAAATGATGATGCAACAGATGGCACAGATGCAACAAATGATGGCACAACAACAAGCTATCATTAATGGTATGATGCAACAACAAGTAGCACCTACTCAAACTATTGAGGAAGAACCAAAAGAAACTCGTGTTCGTAAGACAAGTGGAAAATCAAAAGGTGTTACTAAAGCACAATTACGTCGCAAATACAAAGACACTGATGTATTCTTAGTATCAACTGTACCTGGTTCATGCTCATATGTTGGTCGCAATGGATATTTATATGTGTGGAATTACATGGGTGACGTACAAGCAGTACCAGTTGAAGATGTGTTAAATATGCCAGAAATTTGGTTGACTTCACCTTGGGTGGGAATTGATGAAGAAGATAATGACGAACAATTAATTGACGATTTAGTAACTTGTTTACATTTAGAATCAATTTATGAGCATTTATATATTTTAAATGAATTAGAAAGCAACATTAATGAGGTTGAAGTTGAGAAAGTTAAAGAGATTGTTGCTAAAAGTAAAGATACTACTTTAGCTAAAGACATCGCTTCAATCGTACAAGAGAAAATTAAAAAAGGTGAGTTAACTAACTTCCATACTATTACAGACTTTGAGAAAATCTTAAAGTGTAATTTTAAAAAGGACAATGATTAACTCCCAATAAAAAGGAGTTGATATTATGGAAGGTGTTTGGTCTGTATTCCTCAGACTAATGAAAGACTATGAAGCCTTAACTATGACAGAGGAAGAAGCATATGAGATATTTCAAGATAACTTACAAATTGCTCTTTCTTCTGTTCAATTAAAAGGTTGTATGGAAGACGTTGAGATCGGAATTTCTCAGATGTTTAATCGTAGGTTGACTGGTGTTGAAAACTTGATTTTAGGCTATGCTACTGTTATTGCTTGGCTCAACCCATATGTGTATAGTAGTGAATTGCTAATGGCTCAGCTCACTTCGACCGACTTCACTCAATTCTCAGGTGCTAATAGGCTTACCACTTATATCAAGTTACATAATGAAGCAGAGACTCGCCTAAATCAAGCAATCTTAGATTATGACACACGTATGGAATATGCTTCTTTACGTAAGGAAGTGAATAAACGTGGCTAGTCCTTATCAACGATATTTAAAAACATTAAACTCAAACTTGAATCCTAGTGCGACTGCGCAGGCTCGTAGACGACAACAAGACGCTGTTAATGCTATTGCCTTCCCTCTTGCAGATGGATATAAGGTGGCTAAGAAACAAACTCGTCAAGATTATGACAAAAACACTGAAAAGTGGGAAGATTTTGAGATTCTAGTCAAACACGCCTTGAGTGCAACTGAAAAGAAAATCGCAACTCATCCTTATGTTGAGTTAAATGTAGGAACATATCTAAAGTACGATGACGTGACAATTCTTGTTAGTGGTCGAACTTTAGGAAATCAAGAGGTCATGCCAACCTATAAGGCTTATGTGTGTAACCACAAATTAAAGCTAAAAGGTTGCCCTTTTGAGTTCCCTATTTCAAGTTCCAATACAAGTTATTCAGCAAAAGGTAAAGTTGACGCAGACTTGATGAACTTGATTGATAATCGAAACAAGTTTTACATTCAGCGTAATAAATATACAGTTAGACTATTCCAAAGTCACAAAAACTATCGAATTGCTTTAGGTGACGAAGAAGTTACCTATTATTATACAATCACAAATATGGATGATACGTCAACCCCTGGAATGTTTGCAATCACTCTAACAGAAGATGAGAAAACTCACTTAGATGGAGTATATGCTTACAATGAAGTGGAGATTGACTATTCAGACTTGATTGATGGTTCATATGTTGAAAACACTGGTGAGGTCATTGATGGCAAGCCAATTCCAATTCTCACTTGTGATACTTACCAAATTAAAGATAAACCATTTGCAGTAATTTCAAATGTACCTATTGTTAAACATGAGGTATCAAATGGAATTGATGTTCTAGATTTATCTCAAGACCAATTGCAATTAGGATTAAAAGCAACTACAGTTGGAGTACATAAAGTAACCGTTGAAGATCAATATGGTCAAAAGACAAGTGTTAATATCATTGTAAGGGAGGGGAAATAGATATGGCTACATTAAAACACACAAATAGATTAAGACGTGTACCTTTGCTAACACGAGCAATTTGTGAAGCATTGGATACCCAAGAAATCCGTAGGTTATGTCGCTATTTATCATTATCACCTTATGATGACGTTGCATTGGATTACAACAATGAATTTGTTGAGCAACCAGAGTTATTTGATTCTCTACTGATTGATGCAGTAAGAGATAAGAAAATCAGTAAAGGTGCAGAAAAGCAAGTTATTATTCCTCAACGATTTACAGATAGTATACTCACTGATAAGTGTATGACTATCTTCGTTTATTGCTCCGATGTTGTACCAGTTTATAATACAATCAACTTGGATTATTATTTCAAGGTTCAAATTTGCTATCCTCTACCAGTAGAACCATTGGCAGATTTCAAGAGTAGACCTTGGGAAATAGCAAGTTGGTTGGAAGATAATATTGATGGAATGTCACCAAGTTGTGAGTACATCAAAGAATTGGGTAATATCACGTTTACTATGACTAATGATATTATCAATGGAAAA
Organism: uncultured Mollicutes bacterium; assembly: GCA_945935945.1. The sequence continues at coordinate 53,004 of CAMESA010000001.1, forward strand.
TTAGCTAACAATTCTGAAATAGGTGTATTAACAGTACCTATTCGAGTACGAGTTGTTGGTACTAAAGATATGAAATTCTAATTCTTTAAATAGTTTATCCAAAGGAGGAAAACTATGGGTAAAGAAAATTATATGAAATACTACCTTAACTACCCTATTGATACCTCAATTGGTATCAGTCCTTATTGTATACGTTTGCTTGATTGGGATGAGTATATCCCAGTTGCAGGTAAATATTTGACAATCTGTGAGGACTTGTTGCGTAGACGATTGAAACTAGGTGATGAATGGAAATTGCTAGATTACGTCATGTTGGTTGCTTTAAATGAACCCAACGGTATCGAAGAAATCGAAAAGATGTTTAGCATGGCATTTAGACAACCTAGCAAGGTATTTGTAAAAACTAAGCCAAATGATATAGACATTCATAGCGTGATGATTGCAGTAGGAGATTATGAAATTGTAGACGGTAAATTAGTTGCCGACCATGTGATTAATCGTGATAACTACGCTGAGATTCGTGAAATCATGATGGAACAATCATTTCTTCATGACCCCTTAATTGGTGCAGATGAACGATCTCAAAAACGCTTGGATAGAGCTATTCAAAAGAAAATTGAAAAAGCCAATCGAGAAGGTGGAAATACAAACATTGAATCAATGTTGGTACTCAACTCATCAAGATTTCAGATTGACTTGGATACATATACATATTACCAACTCAAAGTCCAATATGCAACTTTAAGTAGGGAACATACTGCTATGATATATAACATATGCAGACCACATGGTAAAAATATTCCTATTGTCAACTTCTCAGAGGAATTGGAAGTGCATGATAATCCATTCTCATTCGAGAAGATGTTTAGACAAGACAAAGGAAATGTAGGGGATTAGAGCCAAATGGCTTTAATAAATATAAAGCACCTCAAAGGTGTAATCTGACTAAAAGAAAGGAAGATGTAGATGGCTAAAGAAATGTTATTGGGTGTTGCAGACGTATTAATCCTTGATGACGCTACTGGAATGCAAATTGCTTCTGCTACATTATCATCTCATACTATTGAACAAACTGTTGATTCTACTGACTTACGTGGTGGACGCACAAACAAATTAATCGGTCGCTTAAAAACAAATAAAAGTTTAAGTGTAACTGTTGAAGACTTACAACAAACAAAAGAAATGCAAGCTCTTATGTCTGGTGATGAAGTTGTAACAACTCCAACATTAGCTTTCACTATGCCAAAAGAAGTTGACTATACTACTGACGGTATTGAATTAGACCCTAAGCTTAAAGATGGTACTCCTATTTTCTGTTACGATTTATTAACTGGAAAACAATATGATACTCAATTTGTTCCTGCTGTTGGTGTTGGTAACGGCAAATTAAAAGTTGGGGAAGCTGGTCAAAATGGTAATACTCCTGGAAATGTTGCACAAGAGTTAGCTAATGGTACACCAGTATTATTAGGGGCGTATCGTTATGATACAACCACAGAAGAAAACTTCTCTATTCGCTCTGATAAATTCGCTAAAAACGTGTCTATCGTTTTAGAAGAAGATGTTTACGATGGAGAAACAATGGAAATTATCAAAGTTAAACAAACTATCATTCCTCTTGCAACTCCAGATGAAAACTTCTCATTATCTGGTTCAGCAGAGATTGGCGAAACTACTGCTTCGTATACGTTCACTGCTTTAGCTAGTGGGGACTGTGAAAATTTATTAGGTTATGTAGTTTATTTAGACCCTAAAGATACTGGATGCTAATATTAATGGTATTTTCTACTCTCGATTTCCATTGAGAGTAGTCTAATGTCATTAATCAATAATGACCAATTTGAAGCTTAATCGAAAGGATTGATACTATGAAATTAAGTTCTATGAAGTTTAAAGATATTCGTTGTGCTTTCTACCATTTAGATAGCAAGGCAAAAGTAACATATAAACAAGATAAAATTGACAAGATGATTAAAGATGGTGAAGATTGTGTATTAATGTATAATCCAACATCTGAGCAACGTCAAACTATTTTATCAAAGTTAGAAGAACAAAGTGGTAATTTGACAATGAATGGATTATCAGTTTTAGAGTGTATCAAGTTATTAACCAATATCGAATTAGACGTTACAGATGAAGAAGCATTAGAATTAATTAACAACCCAGATGAAATGTTAGAGTTGATTGCTTTAGAGTGTAATGTCATCACATTGGATTTAGTTAAGAAACAAATTAAAGAACTTGATGCAATTGCAAGCTTACCAGATTCAATTAAAAATCCTTTATTAAATGAAGCACAAGCTAAATTTAAAGAGGAAGAAGAAAAGGCTAAAATTAAGAAACAAGAAGCCGATGAATTAAAAGAACAAATGAAAGCATTAGAAGAAAAACTAAAGTTAATTGAGGGATAATTATGGCAAGTCAACAAGATTTGAAAAAATTCAATAGCATGATTGTCAATCAATTCCTTAAAGATTTATACAGTGTGCTTAGTAGCAAAGAATGTGAAAATCACTTTGCTAAACTAATGCAACAATCAGTACAAGAAGAAGTATATGATAGATACGATCCTGCGTCATATGAAAGACGTGGTGAAGATGGAGGGTTGAAAGACCCAAACAACTACAATTATAGTGTGCGTATTGACACTGATGGTATTCGAGTATTCATGAAGAATATGACTAGAGGTGTTGGTAGAGCATTTTATATTGACGAGGGTATTGTCACAGGTTTAGCAGATGGAAAGAACTTCTATGAATACGGAGCAATTTCAAGAATGGGTACTTTCCCTCGTGACTTCTATACATATGTGAAAATCTTAGTGGAAGATGATACCACTTTAAAATCAATCATCAATAAACAAATGAAGCGAAAAGGCTGGAAATTAAACTAAGGGGAGAGACACGTAAATTAAGACACTAGGAGTCTGATTGCTAAGTGTCTTTCCCCTTTCTTTTTTCGCTTTTCAAAGAAAGGAAGTGGAGACACAAAATGGCAATTGGATTTAGTTATACGTTAAAACCCGATGAAGCCGAATCGCTAAAAGAGCTAAAATCCTTTATGGGTAAAGCTACTGAGTTGTCAAAGTTTGCCTTAAAGATTGACCAAACTAAAGCTTTGGAAGAGTTTGAATCGTTCATTCAGAAGCTACAAAATTCAGAAGTTGAAGTCAAAATTAAGTATGGCGAAGGCACTGGTTCTAGTGGGACAAAAGTTGGAGATGCTATTGGTAATAATATTGTCGAAGGTGTTGAACAAGCAGGAAATGGAATTCGTCAAGCAACCGATAGGCAAGTTCAACTTGTGCAAGACAGGTTAAACAATGCTTTAAATAACTTAACTCTTAAAGCAGATAGCAAAGGACTTCAAGGGTTGTTACCAGTTGAAGATATTATCCAACAAATTAATCAATTAGGTCAATCTGGTGAGAGTTTACGACAAATTAATTTACAAGCAGCCGAGATACGTACAGAATTACAAATGTGGGGTCAAGCCTTAAATAATGACAGTCGTGAATTGGCAGAAGTGACCAACCTAGCAGGTCAATTAGCTAGTAAAGTCGGAGATCAAAAAGAAATAGCTAAGAATAATCAAGAACTGCAAAAGTTGATTAAGTCAAGACAAGAAGATATTAATGCTCAAATCAAGCAGATTCAAACGAGCAGAGAATTCAAAACTATGACTGCTCAACAACAAACAGCATTCAATGACTTGGCTAATTCAATGAAAATTGTAGCCTATAGTGCAGAAGGTGCTAATCAACAATTCTCTGAATTTAGAGATGAATTGGTGACTCAACAACGCTTAATGCAAGATAGGGAAATTGACCGAATTTCAGATGCTTACGAGCGACTTGGTGGCACAATTCAAAACTTAGTATTAAGATATGCTTCTTTACAGTTAGTATTACACCAAATGAAACAATACTTTCAAGAAGCTATTGAGTACACATACGAATTAGATGCAGCCTACACAGACGTTGCTATATCAATGGATATTTCACGCACAGAATTTAACAAGTGGACAGAAGACGCTATGGAAATTGCTCGTGCCAATGGTATCGCAACAACTTCTGTATTGGACATGGTTAAAATCTATGCAACAGCTGGCGAGGATATTAGTGCAGTAGCCGAGAAGTTATCTGGTACTGCCATGTTACAAAATATCACTCAATGGGATGCAGACCAAACAACCTCTGTAATCAACTCGATTATTAACCAATATCAATTATTGGATAAAGAGATTAATGGGGTAACTGGTAGTGTATCTAATGCAATTAACTATTTGGGTGATAACTTAATTGCTATTTCAAATGAATTAAGGATTGATAACGTTAAGGGTATTCAAGAGATGGCTAGTGCTATTGATGATGCAGGTTCGGTAGTCAAGAATGCTGGTGGATCAATGGAGTGGTATATGTCTGTAACTGGTGCGTTAGCAGAAAGTATGAATGCCAGTGGTTCAGAAGTTGGGGCAGCAATGAGGATGATTAAGTGGTAGTCATCGCCCTATGGGGACATAGGGGCAATAAAATCTATTCTGATTGACTTGGAAGCCTAGAGATAGGTGACAGGGAGCAAGTTTAAATACAGCTTGAACGACTGAGTGAATAGACCACTAGAACAGTGGAAGCGACAGTCTGAACTATACGAATAATCTAAAAATGAAGGTATAGAGAGGTGGGCGGTCTGGAATAATGACCTAAAGAAGTTCCACCTCCGCTATCTGGCAACAGATAGTCGGTAGCTCGAAACGAGTGAAAGTAACAGAAATGTACTGCAAGAACTCTCCAACAAAAACAAGCCATTGAAGAATTAGATGGTTCTATTGAAGACGCAGATTTAACAATAGCAAATGCAGAAAAAGCATTAAATCAAATCGGGGTTACCATTCGAGAGGGTGGTGGAGACCTACGAGATATTGAAGATATTTTAGGTGATGTAGCTAGTAAATGGGATACGTTAAGTGATAGTACACGAGGGTATGTAGCGTCGATGTTAGCTGGAACTAACCGACGAAGCTATTAAATGGAAGTAGCCCTCCATAGGGATATGGAGTGAGAAAAATCTGCTCTGATTAAATAGGAAGCCTAGAGATAGGTAACTAACTGGAAGATAAGTTCACCAGAAGAGACTGAGCGAGTAGACTACTAGAACAGTAGATGCAACAGTCCGAACACATAATATAATCTAAAAATGAAATATGTGAGAGAGGGTCAAGTGTGAAGACACTTTAAAGAAGAACTCTCTCCGCCATCTTTGGATGGTCAGTAGTCAAAAAAGACGAAAGTAACAGAATGTTTGAAACCCTCATGGACAACTATGAGCGTGTACTTGAATTACAAGAGTCAACAGAAAACGCAAGTGGACAATTGGCAGAAGCCAACCAAGTGCGTGTCGAATCACTAGAAGGTATTCGTGGTCAATTAGAAGTAACCAAAGAAGCCTTATATGGTACTATTCTTACAGATGAAGGTATGAAGAGTATCTTAAAAGGTACTGATGCATTCTTACAAGGAGTAACCTCACTAATTCAATTTATTAAAGATAATGCAATTCCTACTTTAACAGCATTGGGAACAACTTTGGCTTTAATTGAATTAAAAATGTATGCTCAAGGTAAAGGAGGAGTTGCTTTCCTACAAGGAAAGATAAGCGATTTTATCCTTAGCTTAGGCTCTGCTATTGAAAGCATGGGTGGAGCAGGAAAAACGGTTAATATACTATCCAAGTCATTTGAGTTAAGTGCTTTCCAAGTTGGTTTAGCAAAAGTTGCAATGGGTGGATTAGCCGTAGTGGCAGCCACTTTAGCAGTCAAAGTTGGTGTCGAGTTATATAAAGCATTTAAAAACGCAACTCCTAGTGTCGAAGAATTACAATCAAAATTAAATGATTTAAAATCTTCAATGCAAGAATATAATCAAGCTCAAGAAAAGTTTGAAAGTGTTAAAGTTGATGTTTCTTCAATGAAAGAAATGGTCAATACCATCAATGACGAAAACGCAAGTTGGAAAGAGCAACGAGAGTTAACTCAACAAGTAAATGAAAAGTTAGCTCAACACGCTTCAAGTTATTCAAGTATCGAAGGTTTATTAAAGAATGAAAACATTGCTTTAGAAACTCGAATTGCTTTATTAGAGAAACAAGCAGAAATTGAAGCGAATAGCGCTCAATTAGAGACACTAGGACAGTTAAGAGAAAAAGATGGAATCTTGGGGTTAAGTGGAACAGTAATTGACCAATTAGGAAATTCAGTTGATAAGGCTCTCGAAGAATTAAATAGCGCAAGTGTATTGGCTACTCACTACACTGATGAAATTGCTAGACTAGGAGACCAAGCAAATAAAGAGTTAATTGGTACTGCTGAGTCTTATCAAAAGCAGTTAGCCGAAAGCAAATCAACAGTTGAGCAAATGGCACAACTTTATTTAGAATATTTTAGTTTAGTATCAAGTGTTAAAGATAAAGCAGACCCAATTGAATACAAAGGTTGGATGGATCAATTAAATGCAGTTAAACAAGCATTAGAACAAGCTTCAGAAGATTATGGAATTGATTTAAAATTATATCTTGATACCGCATCTCTAATGGAGCAATCAGAAGAAGTAAATGGAGCTGTTGAAAGTGTAGTCAATAAAATTTCAGAATTATCTGCTTCAATGAATGAAGGTGTGGAAGCACAAGGTTTAACAACCTCTATTAATTCTCTGGTTGAGGAAATGGGAGCATTGGAAGAAGGTTCAGAAGAAGCCAACACTGTCTTAGAACATCTGCAAACTACATTTAGTGATATGCCAGAGGATATAAATAGCCTTTCAGAAGCAGTTGATTATCTAAATGGTAAATTTGGTGAAACTTCTAATTCTATTGACTTGACAGATATCAATAAATCATATCTTGAAGCATTGGAAAATCTTGAAGAAGCTAAAAGTTTATTAGATTCTCTTGCTGACGGATTGACCGTAAGTGAAATGCGATCAATATTTGATTCAGACTTGTTAGCAGACTACAATGGGGCATTGAATGACACAGTTGCTATTCAAGAGCATTTGAATAATAAAATTGCAGAAATGCAAGATGCTGTATATGAAAGTGCCGTTGCTATGGAGTTGGCAAATGCCGAAACTTGGGACAATATGACTAACAAGATGGCAGAGTCATTGAATATTCAGTCAAACGAATTCCAAAAGTTTGTCAATGAAGTTGGTGGTATGCGACAAGTTGATGTGCAAAATGCAGTAGATTCAGCAAATGCACAATTACAAGCTGAGATGAGTTTGACTCGCCAAGGGGCAGAAATGTATGCAGGTTTCATTAATAGCAAAGCTGGTGGACGTAAAATTGATATGGATAATGTTGTTGAATTCTTGAATAGCCAAGAAGCAAAAGAAGCAACAACCGTTCAACAGCTAGCCGCTATGTGGGATCAATACTATACTGCCAAACGTGCAGCAATATCATCCGAGCTAGACGAAATGGCTGGGGACTATGGCGATTTAGGAAACATCAGTCCAGAGCTAATGAGCCAATGGAACAAATTAAATGAAACAAATCGCACCATGAAGAACTATTTTGCAAACGTTGGAACAAGTTTGAAAGGTGTTTCAAATACCTTATCTCAATCTCTTGCTAGTGCAGGTGGAGCTATTGGTAATTCATTAAAAGGTTCTGGAACTGGTTCATCTGGTGGCAAAGGTTCAAGTGGCTCATCATCAAGTGAGAAGGAAGTTGCAGACCTTGAATTGGCAATTGACCGTTATTATGAATTGAATGATGCTCTTGAAGACGTTAATAATGCTTTAGAGAAAAATTCTATTCAACGAGATAATGCAGATACTATTGAAGAATATAACAAGCTAGTCGAAGAAGAAATTAAATTAACCAATCAGAAGATTACTGCATTAGAGAATCTAAGAAAAGAACAAGAGAAAGAAGCTAGCGAATTAAAGAGTGCCTTAAGTAGCCAAGGCATAACTTTTGATAGCTCAGGTAACGTCAATAATTACGCCTCAAGATTGCAACAACTCCAAGATCAGGCGAATAAGCTATCTGGCACTGCTAAAGAAACTGCCATTGCCAATGTAAATGCAGTTAAGGACATGATTGATGAATATACAACTTTAACCAATAGCACGATTCCTGGCACAACAAACCAAATCCTTGAAATGCAAAATGCTATTGAAGACATTCGCAAAGAACAAGAAGAAATTATTAAACAAGTTGAGAAACTAGGAGAACGTTACTATACAGTACTACAAGCAATTACCAAGATTGATAATCAACTTAGCTTAATTAGTGCTAAACAAGAAAATGCACATGGTCAGGAAAGAGTTGAATTATTAAATCAAGAAATCGAGTTACTAAAAGAGAAACAAAAACTAATTCAACAACAGCAAAAAGAAATGACCGTTGAAGCAACTGAATTATATGAGGAGCTTAAATCTCTGAATGTTGAATTCGACGAAGACGGCTATATCAAAAATTACGATTCATTAATCAAGAAGCTAGAAGACCAAGCCAATAGCTTAGTTGGAGATGCTAGAGATAGTAAAGTTGAAGAAGCTGAAAAGTTAATTGAATTGATTGAGAAATATGACGACCTAGTTAAAAACTCACTGCCTGGATTAGGAGTAGAATGGGTTGAACTCAATAATGAAATTATTGCTCTAGAGAAAAGTAAACTCGAAACAGTTGCTGATGTGGAAAAACAAATTACCAATGCTATTACAAGCGAACTGCAAAAACGCACTGACGCAACCAAGAAGGAAATCGAGAAGCAAAAGCAACTTTATTTAGATGCTTACGAAGAAGAGGATTATCAAACTGAATTAGCAAAAGAGCAAAGAAAGTTAGACGAAATCCAACAACAAATAAATAACTTGGCTCGCGATACTAGTTTAGCAGGTCAGTTAAAACTTCAAGATTTAATGCAACAGTACCAAGAACAACAAGATGCTATCAATAATATGATTCGCGACCATGAAAAGCAACAGGGTTCTGATAGATTTGATGAAGAGATGGATAAGTTAGATGAGAAATTAGAAAATGCGCTCGAACCTGAAAACATGGCTCAACTTGTAGCAGACGCTTTAACTACTGGTTTAGTAACCGTTGGAGATGAAATTATTCAATTAGATCAACTGATGGCAGACTTTGCGGTTGAATCAGAAGGTGCTATTACTGCATTATCTAATACAATTCGAGCTGAAATGGTTGAATCTCTAAGAGAAGCACAAGGACTTATAAACGACCTAGGTATGTCTTATCGAGCCTTAATTGGTTACAATGAAACATTAAGCCAAGCTAGGGCAAGTCAAAACGTCAATAGTGCTACTTCAAGAAGTATTGCTCCAAGTGTTGAATTTAATGCTCCTATCCTAACTGTTGAAGGAGACATTACACAAGACATTGATTCAAGATTGTCTGACTTAGCAACTCAAGTGCAAAACACTGTAATGAAAACAGTAACAAAAGCTTTAAGCACAGTTTAATTTTTAAAGGGAAAGTCAATTATGGCTTTCTCTTTTTATATAAAAGGTGGTGAATTATGAAAACATTTAACAATTACTTTTTTAAATTTAAAGGTATTAATAGTCGTGACTATGGGTTGGTTGTTTGTTCAGTGGACACAGATACAAGTCCCAACTTCTATGGGGTGGAGAGAAGTGTAAAACAAGAAACTTTTGGCACAATGACACCACTATTCAAAGGGTTTGATTACACTTGTCCTCAAATAACAATTACTATGACCAAGATGGATATGCAATTAAAAAACCTTGCTCCTATTACCAAAGTTGACGAATATAAAATTGGACAATGGTTGTATGGTGACGATGAATTTCACCCCCTACAAAGCGATGATAATGATGAAGTGATTTACTATGCCTCGTGTGTAAAGGCAGAAAAATACATTGACGATAAAGGTGACGGTTATATCACAGCTACATTTCAATTAGACTCTCCTTGTGCTTATACACCAGTGAGACATAATAACTACTATGTTAGAAATGGCAGGGAGAAGATTTTTGAAATCAACTGTAAAACCAATGTTGAAAAGTTTAACTATCCAGACGTTGAGTTTTATCTAGTTGGAGACAATCAGAATGTTAAAATCACCAACTTAACTTTAAACGAAACAATGGAGTTTAAGGACTTGCCAAAAGGTTCACATATTTATTGCTACAACGAGGGGTTAAAACAGATTGTATGTAAAAATAATGAAGATTATAATGCAAGACCAAACTTCAACAAGACTTGGTTGAGATTGGTATATGGTAACAACTTGATAAAAGTAGAGGGTGACTGCGATATTGATATTATCGCACAATATAAATTAGCATTACCTTAAAAGGATGGGAGAATATGCACAGACAAATAAATTTAAACAAGAAAAATAATTATTATATTGAATTACATAAAAATAGGAGAGAAGTTTTAGCTGAAATCCCAAAAGAGTTCATCACAAACATTGAGTATAGTTCTTCGACTTATCCAACGATGACGATTGAAATTCCAGATAAGATTCATCGTGGTGGGAAAGACCATGAAGTATTATTATACAATCAAATCAAAGGAAAAATGTTTATCATCATTGACATTAATGGTGTGAAAGAGCGTTTTATTATTGATGAGGATATTGAAATCGAAGAAACCAAAGATGGTAAACTTAAAAAGTTGACTGCGTATGGCTATGAAAAGACAACTGAAAAGAAAACACTGTTAATTTCAAACGGTGCTACAAGACAGCTGTATAGACCTAAAAATGAGCAGGTTGAGGTTTCAGACGGAATTCTAAACTGGTTTGAAGAGCAGACTGGTTGGAAAGTAAATCACGTTGATGAATTAGCAAGAAAAGAATTAGGTTTATATTATGTAACTAAAGATGAATTACTATTTGAGAACTTCGAGAAAGATGTCAAAAAGAATGAAGTCATTTGGGAGAAAAATGTTGTGATTGATGTTCCAGATAAAGCAATCAACATGACTATTTCATATCCTAACATGAGAACCATTGATAGTAATGGGAATGTCTTAAAGACTGAAACAATTGCTCATACATTTAGTAATCTACCTTACAATGTTAGAAAAATTCAAGCAGTATATACATCTGATACGGATTATCTATTTGGTATCACATATACAATTACATACGAGAACAATACAACTCAAACACATAAATTCTCATTTGCCAATGTGGCAGATTTAAAGATGGAAGCTCCATCAATTAGTTTAAACTATGAAACAAATGAATTAAAAGAACATTACATAACTAAATACCGTTTCTTCGAGCAATGCTCAACGAAGTGGTACAATTTCTTACAATCCGAAGTGTCTGAAGCCTTTGATTGTGTATTTGAGTTTGATAACTATAACATGGAATTGAATGTATATGCAAAGGAAACCTATGGTACAAACAATGGTTTGTATTTAGATTGGACACACATCGAAAAGATTAATAAGACTTTTAAGACTGGAGACGTGGTGAGTAGACTCTATATCGAGTCCCCAAATACGAGTATTGTTGAAGAAAACCCTCTCGGTACTGAATATGTAGAATGTTTTGACTATTATATCAATAGTGGTATCATGTCACAATCTTTAATTGACGCACTAAAAAATTATGATGTTTTATTAGAGCAAAAACAAGTTGAATTCTTAACTATTAAGTTAGAGAAGAATAAAGTGGATCAATTATTAACAAAGAAAAACTCTGAACACTTAGCACTGAATGAGAGATACAAAGCCGAGAATGCAATCTTGACAGGTTACATCAAAGCAGGAAATCAATCGAATTTACAAGCACAACAGAGTGAAGTTGTTGAAAAGTTGGATTTAGAAATTCAAGCAATCATGTTGGAAATTCAAGAGTTAAAAGACAAATCTAATGAATATCTTGAAAAGATGACCAACATTGGTGTTGAGATTAAAAAAGAAAATGCAATGCTAAATGGCAACAAGGTATTCACAGAAGAGGATATTTTAGAGTTGGACGATTATATCATTGAGGGTGCAACAACTAATGACTATTACACAGTTGCTTTATCACTATATAATCATGCAGTTGAAGTTATTAAAGATATGAATAGTGTGTATATTGACTTTACAATGTCAACTTATGATTTCATGAAGAAAATAGCACATCCTCAAGGTTGGCAAAAGTTCATTCGACTTGGTGAAAAAATTGAAATTAATGATAAAGATGTAGCAGACAATGAAGGATTCGTTCAACTACATGGATATTCAATTTCACCTAGAGATGATTCTATGAGTGGATTAAAGTTTACAAACAATAAAGAACCTATTTCAGATATCAAGACAATCTCAGACATTGGTAGACAATCTAATGCAACTACCCATATGACAGACTTTTACAAGGAAGTGTGGAAAGATGCACAGAACAATAATGTCCACGTTGCCAACATTATTCAGAATGGTCTCGACGTTGCTGCTCAAGTTGTGCGTGGTAAAGGTACTGTAAACCGAGTTGACATAAGTGAAAGTGGAATCTATATTATTGATGCCCAAGATGAGAATAAACAACTTTACTTAGGAAGTGGTTTGATTTCATTTTCTACAGATAGATGGAAAACAAGTCGTTTAGCTTTGAGTCCGGAAGGCTTAGTATCAGAGAGCCTTGTGGGGAAAGTGATTTTAGGTGAAAAACTATACATAGGTAATGAAAACAACACTGTTGTAATTGACCCAGTTGGTATCTCTATTTATGACCCAAAAGCAGTGCAAGAGAAACGTATCTTCTTAGGAATTGAAGGTAATCAAGCACAATTAAGATTACACAGTGCAGACGGTAATAATAAATTAGTTTTAAGTGAACAAGGTATTTATCAAGTATTTCCTGTTCAAGCAAGGGATTCATTTGATAGATACAACAGCTTTAAAGTGCCATTTTATTTACCTACAAGTTTACAACGATTAGATGAAGCTAGATTAATTTTAAACATTGAAAAGTTTAGAGCATATAGTAAAGCTATGAGTACACAACCTGAATCTACACATGGTTCAACATCTTTTGGTGGTGGTAAATATATTGTAAATGAAACTTCGCGAAATGGTGGTAAATATATTATAGACAAAACATCTGATAGTGGTGGAAAGTATGTTGTAGATAAAACGTCAGGAGATGGTGGATATAAATATGTAGACGAAATAACGGAGCATGGTGGAGCTCAAGTTCCTCCTACATATCCTCCACAACCAGTTGGTGGTAACGTTTACCTAGAAACCCATGTTCACCAATTGGATATTAGGCATACGCATCCATTAAAATTTACAATACCAAACCACTCTCATACCATTAAATTTACAATTCCTGAACACTCTCATGATATTAGGTTTACAATTCCTGAACACTCTCATGATATTAATTTTACAATTCCTGAACACACACACGATGTTGATATTACAATACCACCTCACTCACATGATATTGAGTATGGTATTTATGAGTTCCCAACTTTACCGACGGTGAGAATTTTACTAGACGGGGTTGTAATTGCAGATAATGTGACAACAGACCAAAACATTGATTTATCAAATAAGTTTACATTTTTGGGTGGTACGCATAGTTTAGAGATTCAATCTTTAACAAAAACAGGAAATGTTGAAGGATTAGGTAGAGCAAGTTTAGATTTGTTTGTATCTGGATTTGTTTCTTATTAATATACTTTACAAAAATAAAAACAAAAGAGGTGATTTTAAATGGCTAGTGATGCTACAAAACAAACAATTAATCAATCACTAATTGATTTAAAAGCAGAGGTTGCCGATAGGACAAAATCTGTTATCACAGGTGTCAAGATTCCAGAATTGGAGGACACACGAATTATCTCAAATACCGATCAATTAATCATAGAAACTGGTGGTGGAACAAAAAGAACAACCATGAGAGCTTTTAGTGACTTTGTTGGGACTGGGTTGGCTACTCCAAAAGAGGTTCAAGACGCAAGGGGTAACTATCCTCAACTTGGAGATAGGCTTGATGCCATGGATGGTAAGATAGGGACTAATGAACAAAATATTCAGAATAATGCACAAGAGATTCAAGGTAATAAACAAGAGATTACTAATTTAAAAAATAAACAAGATACTTTAAGCAAAGAGGTTGTTGATGCTAGAACTGACAATAAAAATCCAAATAAAACCCATGATAATTTAAAAGAAAGATTAGATAGCGACTATAAAGAATTAAGTGACGGAATAGAAAAAATTAATACACGATTGTCGGGTGTTATACATAATATTCTTAGTTATGGTTGCAAACCTGACGATGAATCATTTGACAACGCTCCAATTATCAACACAATCATTAACAGTATGTCTAATGGTGGAACAATCCAAATCCCTGCTGGTAAGTTCTATATCAAATCACCTATCATTCTTAAACCTCATGTTACTTTACAAGGGATGGGTAGTCCAAAACCTGACGACAGTGTTGGCGGGTCTATGATTTGTCTATCAAATGAAGTTAATGATTGTAATATGGTAGAGGCAATGGGTGGCTCTGATAATTATTGTTACGGTGTAACCATTAGAAATATTGGAATTGAAGGACATGGTGGTGCTTTAACTGGTATAAAACTATCACAATGTTCTAGAACTTTACTTGAAAAAGTTGATGTTCACTACTGTAATGTTGGATTAGAGATAACAGGAGGTATGCTTGACACCTATAAAGATTTAAACCTCATGTATAATAGAGAGTTTAATCTTCTTATCAAAAATACGCATTACACAACCACTCAACGTTTCTACAATTGTTATTTTGGTCAACAAAAACCATATCCAAATGCGGTTCCAATTAAAATTGAAACATCTTCTTTAACGGATTGCACATTCTATTCTTGCACCATTGAATCCTCACCGAACCCTGTAATCATTAACCCAAATAATAATGTAACGTTTGATAACATTTTCACTGAGAATGTTCCATCCTCATCAGGTTCTTCTGTATTTAAAGTGGGTTATAAGGATGCGGGTGATAGCTTAAATTTATCCCATAACGGGACTTTCAAAATAAAAGGTGGAGTTATGTGGGGGGTCGTTGATAATTATGAAAGCAAAACAATGTTTGATGTTGATTTTTGTGATGGATTTAGTGTAGATGGGTTAATGTATCGACGATTTGGGAAGGTTATTAAAACATCCTCTAATACAAGATGTATTCCATCATTTAGTAACTGTTTAGGTGAAAATGGTCTTGTGACTACCGACTTAGACCAAGTTGGTGATAACATAACGGTTCTTAACTGTATAGTCCGAGGGCATGAATGGGTGAATAAAGAGGGAAGAAAAAATGCTTATGAGCTTGGTTTCTTTAACCTTTTGAATGGTTGGGATAATTTCTATGGGGGTTATGAAACAATGAAAGCCTACAAAACATCAACCGGTGTTACCTTACAGGGTGTGATAGCAGGTGGAAATAACAAAGTTGTAATGACACTACCCGACGAATTTAGACCAAAAGAAAACATTATTCTGAATGGTAATTATGTGAACAGTGATACGTCGTCATGGACTTATTTTACTATTATTATTCGAAACAATGGTAATGTTGAGTTTGAAAGTCCGTCAACCATGCGAAATCAAGCCCATGCCTTTTGCCTAAATTTCCAAGCGAAATAGGAACAATTGGGTAATAAATACATAAATAACATATTTAAGAACTTAGCTTTATGGGGCTAACATATTTAATTCTGTAAATATTTATTTTTTTAAATCAATAAAATAGAAATAGTGATTGTATACTAAAAATAAAAACTACAGAGTTGGTTTATTTTTTAAATGTAGTGTCAATTGTCAAGTAAAATTCAATAATTTAACAAGTAGTAAAGGGTAAATTATTACCCTTTACATTAAATTAGATAAAGAGGTGATTTATATGGCTAACGACATTGCAAAACAAACAATTAGTCAATCGCTAAGTGATTTAAAAGTAGAGGTTGTTAAGTAACAACAAAAAATAAAGGTGGTGGTTAAATGTTAAAAACAAAAAATTATAGAGATAGTTTAATTTTAAAATACAATGTTGATGGGCAAGGTAATCCAGTATCTATCGAGATGCTTAACGAGAAGTGTCAAGTTTCACCAGTAAACTACACTATTCACTTAATGCAAATTCCAGATGAATCACATCGAATCGTGGTAAGAAATCAATCTGGAACTTTAATGCACGAAGTATTTGATGTTGAGGATTTAACCGAGGATGTGTATAAAGTTGATTATGCCCATGGAATTATCTACTTTAATCCAAAACACTCTGGGAAGACGATGACAGTTTCATATCATGGTCGTGGAGTTGAGATGGTTTACGCAGGTCGTATCCTGATGGATTCAAATATCCCAGGTGAAACATTAGGTGACTTGGTTGACAAATTCAAAGATGCTTTTAATGAATTAGAACGTTTGCAAAATTTAATTGATAGCATCAAAAAAGAATATGAGGAATGGGTAAATTTAGTTTATGCCGACGAACCCCTACTAGCATTACAAGCTCAACTTAATTTAATGAAAGTTGATAGTTTAGATCATGTCCGTTGGCGTGAAAATAGTGTTCATGATGGTATCCTAACTCACAATGAGGATTTAATTACAAACCATGCAGATGAATACTTGAGAAGGACGGTGAAGGACTAATGGCTAAATTAACTGATGCGGAATTAACGGCAATAACTCAAGCCGAGTTGGAGAAGTTGATGGAAGAAGTTAAACAAAGAACTAAGGCAACAATCACTGGTGTCAAGATTCCCGAATTAACAGAAACTACAGTTCCAACAGCAGAAGACATCATTATTGTCGAACAGACAGATGGCACAAAAAAGATGAAAACTTCAAACTTATCTATTCAAGAAGTCATTGAAGCAAGAACTCCTTTAAATGGAAACGCATTTACCAACTTGAAAGAAAGATTAGATAGCATGGAAAAGGCAGAGGAAGATATTGCTCAAGCTTTAAATATGCTCAAAAAAGAAGTTGATGATGCTAAAGTTGACGCCAACGGAGCTGTTAGCAACACGCTAAAAGACCGACTAGATTCAATAGTCGCTGGTGGGGGCAATGCAAATAGCCAAGAGGTTGTCGATGCTAGAACAGACGCAGATGGCACTCCACACAATAGTTTGACTGATAGATTAAACTCAGATGCTCAAAAGGTTAAAGCAAATGAGCAAGAGATAACGGTTATTAAAAACACCTTAGCAACAATGGACATCAAGTATACAGTGATTTAAAGAAGGGGTGATACAGATGGCAGATTTAAAAATTCAGTTGCAGAATAGTGGTAATGATAACCTATTCCCAAAAACAAAAGATGAGATTGTTGAAGTAACTGGTGGAACAACATTAGATGTTAAGCTTGGTGAAATTGATGCTTCTGTCAAAAAAGCGCAAGATACAGCAGATGAGGTAAAAACTGAGGTAACTGAAGCTCGACAAGACAAAAAAACAACTCATGCCAACTTAAAAGCTCGTTTAGATGCAATGCAGGATGAAATTGATATTGCAAATGGTGGACAAGTTGACTTATCGGAAATATATAACGCTCGTCAAGATAATGACGATGTTCCCGAAACCCATCCAAATTTGAAGACGCATTTAGATAAAATTTGGACAAAATTAAAAGATGTTATTACCAAAGCACAAGAAGCTTTTACAAAGGCTACCGATGCCGAGAATACTGCTACCCAAGCAGATGCAAAAGCAGACCAAGCAAAACAAGACGCACAGAATGCTTCTGTAGCGGCACAAGGAGCAGATCAAAAAGCCACAGAAGCTCAGAACAAGGCAGACCAAGTTGAACAAACTGTAGCAACTGTTGAAGGAAAAGTTACCGACTTGGAAACAGAGGTGTCTAATGCTCGTGGTGGGAAAACTAACTTGAATGAACGTTTAGACGAAATGGGTGGAAACATCACAACCATTGAGGCTACTGCAAACCAAGCCGATACTAATGCAACAGATGCTTTAAATAAAGCAACAACCAATGAAGGAGAAATCACGAATATTAAAGGCGATGTAACAACAATTCAACAAGATATTACTACTCTCCAAAATGGTATGATTAAATATCAAGTTATTATTTAGTTGGGAAGGGATTTGAATTCCTTCCTTTTTCTTATGTAAAAGAGGTGAAATTATGATTAAACCTTTCAATATTGTTAGGGATTTAGAAAATAAAAAATTCACAACTGGTAGCGACGTTATTATGCTTACTCAATTTGACAGCGGAATTTTTATTGATTTTGAAATCTTAATGAGTGGTAAAGTTGTTAATTGGAATAGTCGTATGCACTCAGTTAAAGTAACATTTAAAAACAGTGAAAAAGTAGTGGTTGAAAGAAAAGATTGTAAGCTACAAGCAGACGGAAAATGGAGATATGAGATTACAACCGACCTAACTGGAACATCAGGAAGAGATGTTCGAGGGATTCTTGATGTTGAGCAAGGTGGGGTTCGAGTTGCTTCATCTCAATTTGAAATTATGATTTTAGAACATTTGGCAACGAACTAGAAAGGAAGTGGAACAATGCCAAAAAATGTAGAATTATTGGATAATGGAAATGACATACTATATCCAAGAACAAAAACCGAACAAGTTATTGTAACAAGCACACAAAACCTAAATGTAAAATTAGATGAAATTGATGCTAGTATTGAGTCTGTAACAAATGAAGTCACAAATGCTAGAACGAATGGTAACACTTTAAAAGTGTATGATAATTTAAAAGCTAGGTTAGATGATGATTATAATTATCTAAATACAGAATTAATAAAAGTTAGAGATCGAATTTGTGTCGTTGATACCTCGATGACAATTGCTCAAATAAATGACTTACTTTCAAAAGATTACGGTACTTATCTTTTCAAATCTGGTGAATACAAACTAACAAGCACTGAAGGACTTGTTGTAAAGTCAAATAGTCACCTTATTTTTGAGCAAGGTGCTACTCTTGTTCAAACAACATTAGATGCTACGCATTATGAGATGATTTTATTAAAGGATGCTGAGAATGTCGTTATTGACAATCCAACTATTAAGGGGGAACGAGCAAGCCATGTTGGTGTTGATGGCGAATGGGGGCATGGTATAGCGATTTATTCATCAAGAAATGTCATAATTAATAATCCTACCATAACTGAAACTTGGGGCGATGGAATCTACATCGGCTTAAAATATTGGGATACTTATAAATACGACAATTCAAATATTTTAATTAACCACCCTGTTATTATAGATTGTAGTCGTAACGGAATAGCGGTGTGTTCATCTAAAAATGTTGAAATTGTTTCTCCATACTTTAAAGGAATCAATCGAACAGCTCCAAAATCGGGGATTGACATTGAACCCGAACATGACACCCCAAGCGGTAGATTCTTAGGTGAAGTTAAAGTGACGGGTGTGATGACGTGTATTGATTGCCCTTATCCGTTTGTTTTACACGCTTGGAAACTACATAACAGTGTAGTTAATATTCAAGTTCAAGATATTAATATCAGAAATTGTTTTCAAGGTGTTCATATCAATGGGGGAGATACAAATCTAAAGGGACTTATTAATATTAATCACATAACGTGCGACCAAATCTCTTACAACGCACTACTAGTTAAAAACAAACCGGACTCTCTAAAATTAAGTGTTGGTACTATTGAGGTAAGACAACGTAGACATCAAGATACTTCAGATAATGGTGAGTATGGTGCTTGTGTATGGATAAACTCAACCGATGATTGCGCTTATCAAAATTTAGGGGATATTTATGTTGAATCATTTAGATTGGATGATATAGATAATTACGATACAGCTTTACGTGTAGATGGTCGATACAATCAATCAAATATTACTTTCGACAAAATTTACATACCATTGTACAACTCATATAAAAATCCAATTAAAATCTACACTGCTCAAGATATTAAAATTCACAACCTATACCCAGCTCGAGATGTAATTTATGGTACACCAAACGTTTGGTATTCAACAACATATTGCAAACATATGATTTATAGTCCAAATATGAGGTTAGACCAAATTTTTACCTTAGCAATTAGAAATGATTTGCCTGATGGTGAATATAAGGTAACTTTCTTGTCGGACAATGCTGGTCAATTTTATCTGCAAATTAATCCCGAGAATGGCTTAACAGGAGTTGGCTATCACAATGTTCAAATGTCAGCTAGAGGGTCGAATGTAACTTTCTTAAAACAGAACGATAAGTTGTATATTATTGATAGTAGCAATGTTACAATTAATTAATTACAAAATGATTATATTGATAAAATTTTATTTTTAGCAACAATTTAGTTATAAATAAGATGTCCATAATGTGGTGGGTGGCAATAACTACTCAATTCAATAATACTGTGCTTAATACGCAGAAATAAAAATACATAAGTTAAAGTTGGAGTTGCTTCATTATAATCTTTAAGAGATAATTGTATAATAATTCAAAAACAACCAAAACAAATATAAAGGCGATAGTCAACTCGATTATCGCTTTTATTATATCAACACATTATATAAAATTATTAAGGAGGTGCAGCAATGGCTTCTATAATTAACGTAAAGGACTATGAAGATCATGTTGTTAATCTCAATAACTTCCTAGTCTGGGATGAGGCTTTTAAAATGGCATTTGACACTCTTGAAGAGGGAGATACGTTTTTTATTCCAGAGGGAACTTACTATATTAAGCTTCGTTCAATACTAGAAAACAAAAGTAATATCACCATTGACTGCAAAGGAAGGATCAAGCCAGTGGACGGTGAAGTTGCCCACATTGGAACATTAATGTTCAACAATTTAAACAATGTGGTAATCAATAATTTAACAATGAATGGTAATAGAGAAAACTTACCTCAAAGTGATACGTTAGGTTTACAATCGTTAATTGAAATCAATGATAGTGAGAATGTAACGTTTAACAATTTACACATCTTCAATACTATGGAAAGTGGGTTGAACTCAAATGGGAATGTCAACAACATTGTATTCAATAACCCACGATTTGAAAACATTGGTGAACACGCTACATACTTTGGTGGCACAAACACGAGAAATGTTCACTTTAATAACTTATACTGTAAAGACATTGGTATGTCAGATATTAGCCAAGATCGTCATGTAGCAGTTGTTAAGTTACGCAATAAACAAGAAGGGGATGTTAAACATAGAGACATCTATATTAACAATTTCACATTCATCTCAACAACATCAAATTCAACACATGATAGACAATTAATCCAAGCATTTGATACTGAAACTGTCTATGTTACAACTGGGACTATTAAAGGCGAAGATACTTCCATCTTTGGTGGAAATACTGCTATTGAAGAAATGATTATTAATAATGTCCGTTTTGATGGTCGTAGAGTATGTTATAACTTCAATGCGAAAACTGGTTATAACACACCTACCGATATTGTTAATCATGGTGCTAAAGAAATTATTATCATCAACTCAAATATCAAAGGTGCTACTGACTATTTAACAGATGTCATGGTGTACTCTCACTGTAAAATTAACTTCAAAAACAAGCAGTTCAAGGATTCAATGGCTACTGGTGTTGGTCGTACTTGTCGATTTGAGTATTGCGAGTTAAATGTTGGTGAAGGTCGAATCTCTATTAATAAAGAAACAGATTGTAATGTTGAGTTTAGTAATGTTGACTTTATTGGCTATCAAGAGAATAGAATTCAACCTTTAGTAACTAATACTGGTTTACAAGAGGATAACTCAATTATCTTTAGTGAGGTAAATGTTAAAACTCCTTTATCAGTGTTAATTACAACAGAGAAAGATGTTGATATGGCAATTTGGAATTCTCACATTAATGCAGGTATTAAGTCGGCAAATGCGAAATACAAAAACCTAAGTATTGAAAACACGAAGATGAAAGAGTGTAGATTATCTTTATATGCTCAATTCGAAAACTTAGAAGTTGAAGGATTATGCGATATGGATGGTGTGAGAAAAGACGAGAGTACCCACTCGGCTACAATTGGAGCAGGTCAAGAGTCTACTACATATTCTTTGGCATACAAGCGTATCGATGTAGTGAAGCCATCTGATTTAACGATCACCAATGATAGAAATGTTGAGTTTGAGTCATCTATTTCTGAAAATATCGTTACTTTAACATTAACAGAAGTGCAAGACGTTGATGTTAATTTTACAATTAAATATAAATATACACAAGAAAGAGAAGTTGCTATACCTCTTTTATAAATTAAAAAGGAAGTGAAAATATGAGAGCTTATAGTGCAAGACACATTACACGATTAGCTAGTTACAATGGTACACCAAACATTGATGAAGACTTAATGAATTTAATCAATTTTGACCCTGATTTTACAAATCCACGAATTTTTAAACTACAAATCATGGTTGATGCTCCATGTGATGTTTTAATTAATGGTAATTCTGAGGTAAGAATTAGTGAAAAATATGGATTAATTATTGAGTATACTGATTTAATGATTGATTCATTTGTATTTAAAACAGGTGGTGTAAATGTTTACGCCGTCGTTGGTTATTAATTAAAAAGGAGGTAAAATTTATGGGTGGGTTCTTTCCTATTAATCCCGGAGGTGGGGTAGGTGGTGGTCAAAATCCTGATACCGCCTTTGTCGGAGTTCAATTAAATGGTGACAACTTAGTTTTTACAAGAGGGAATGGACAAACTACAAATGTTCCTTTAAGTGTCATTACAAACGGTCTTGTCGAAGATGTTGAACTAAATGCAAATGGAACAGATTTAACAATTATTAAAAAAGATGGCTCTACTAAAACTGTTAACCTCACTCCTTTATTGGGTGTAAGAGAGTTTAGTTATGATAATAATACAAGAGTGATTACCGTTATAGACCAGAATGGTAATCGAGTGGAGGTTGATTTAAGTAAGTTTGCTAGATTGGACGAAGACAATATATTTAGTGGAGATTCTAATATATTTAAAGAATTAAGTTTAGGTTTACCTAATAAAACAAATTATATAATCCCAAGTGGAACTTATGGACCAGCAGTAACTCAAATTAAAACTGGTAACAGAGCAATAACCTCACACACTGTAGCTACATCCAATGGTTATGTTAAAAATTTGGTTGCTAGAGTTGATAATGTAACACTAGGAGAAAAAATTAATGTAAATATTTGGGAAGTAACTAAAGGACAAGATAGAAGTCAAGATGTTCCTAAATTATTACACTCTAATCTTGAGGTAGAAGTTATAAGTTCTACTGGATATTTTGCGACTGGATTTGCCATTAAGTGTCCTATAAATAAGAAGTATAATAAAGAAACTTATTTTATTTATCAAATACTACAACCAGCAAAATTATTTAGAGCAACAAATATAAATCCAACTAGCGATGATTATATAAGAATAGAAGAAAATGTTGATGTAACTACAGCAGCTATAATACTTTCAAGAAATGATTTAGTTGGTGTTTATCTTTTAGAACTTGGAGATGTTAATATAGGAGATTTGTTAGACAACAACAATGGAACAGTAACATCTGTAAATGGTCAAGCACCAAATGATTTAGGGGCAGTAACTGTTGACGCAGAACATATAAACTATGATAACACAACTTCTCAATTAAATTCGACAGATGTTCAAGGTGCTATTGATGAGGTTAATGGTAAAGTAAACAATGCTTATATTGATGCAAATTTTGATGATGTAAGTGGAGAGTTGACATTAACTAAAGCAAATGGACAAGATGATGTTTTAGACTTATCAAGCTTATTATTTGATGTGACATTTGATGATACAAGCAACACTCTAAATAAAGTTCAGAATGGTGTTACTACACCAGTTATTGACCACGTTGTTACAGAGTGGGATGATTTAGAGTTTGTGTCTAAAACAAAAGGTGACATTAGAAACATTTTTAATAAACACACACAAATAGTAAAAGACAGATATTACACTCCAGTTTCAGGAGGAGGTTATCAAATTCATAGTAATACAAACTGGGATTTAGCATATATGCCAGTTGTGCCAGGACAAGAAATTACATTAATAAAAAATACACATGATAGTCAAAATTATGGTGTATTTGATGCACAGCTTACACATTACCAACATATTAGTAACAGTGGTCAATTAGTAAATGGTATGCGTGTATATCGTATGACTATCGACGCTACATTACCTCAAGGAAATACATATTATTTACTAATAAATATGTATAAAATTGGTAATAATTCAGTAGACCCAAATAAAGTAATGGTGTTTAATGGGAATATAATAGATGATGACTTGCCAAAAGAATATATCCCTTATGCTACACATGGTAGTATTTATATTGATGGTAATGAAGTTGTTCATACATTTAACCCAGCTGGTAGTACATTAGTTTCACAAAATACACAGGATGCTATTATTGAACTAGATAGAAAAATTACAACAACTAATGAATCTTCTATTAAAACAATAAATAGCCAAACACCAGACACACAAGGAAATATTGACCTAGAATTAGAAAATGCACAGGATGTTATTAACTTTAAGGTTGGCGCTCAAACCATTAATACAATAACTTATGCAACTCAACCAGAGGTCGACGCAATAAAAAATAATATAATAGTATTTTAAAAGGAGGTAATTGTATGTCTAAGATTGTTAAATTACCTCATTTGCAAGAGGTAGTACAAGATTTAGTAAATAAAATAAAGATTAAGTTTAATCAAATGGTTGTTTCGGTTGAATTTAACCCAGATACAGATATTGTCACTGTTACCAAAGATGGGGGAGCTACAACTGAATTCTCCCTAGAAAAGTTTGTCGATGAATGGGGAGATTTAGACTGTGTAACAGAGTATCCTTATGTCAATCTGTTTAATTATACCGAAAGAGTAGATGACAAAAAATATCAACCAGATGGTAGCACTGTAGTAGATACTGGTACTAGTTCTGTGATTATTGAAGTACTTGGCGGAAATCAATATTCTATCTTCCGTCAACATAATGACAATCATAATATTGTATTTTATGACGCAGCAGACCGATTTGTAGATGCTGACACAGTGCAAGCTCCCGCTGGTGGTGGTTGGCACAAAAAAGTGGTAAACGCACCAGCAAACGCAACTAAAATGGCTGTTAACTTTAGAAAAGACGGACCAAACTCCCCTAATATAATGGTTATCAAGGAAGATGTTATCAACAATGTCACTACACACATTCCCTATTTAGATGGTGGTAGAATTTCAATTGGAGATTGTGTATCTCTATCATTTAACAATGATGGAACAACACTAGCTTCAACAACCCATGCCTCTGCTATTAAGGAATTAGATAGTAAGATTACTACTCTAGCTGGTGGAACAGTAACAAGCGTTAATGGTGAAAGACCGGACAATCAAGGTAATGTTCAGATTGAAATTGGGCATATTTCAACATTGCAAGATGTACTTAATGGAAAAGTTAATACAGCTGATCTAACAAAACTTGGTGGTGTTCAGCACGCAGAGAAAATTCCTCAGTTGGATGACCAAGGTAAGTTACATCTTTCAATGCTTCCAGACATCTCAATTAACAAGGTTCATTCAGTTACTAATCGACAAGAGGCATCAACATTAATCCAAAATGGAACCGCAGCTGTTGGGGATATTTTTATTGTTGAGGATGAAGGTAATGCCGTTTATATGTATGTTAATGACCAAGGTGCAGATTTTACTGACAAGTGTGTTGAATTAACTATGGCGAATGGGACAGTAAAAAAAGTAAACGGAATTACAGCAGACCCAACAGGAAATGTTACTGTTACTGCAAATGATATTACTTTAGCAAATGGACAATCAACAGTTGAAATTGAATTAGGGAAGAAACTTAAAACAATTAACAACCAACCAGCAATCAATGGTAACATTGACTTAGGAGTAGGTACTACCAATACCGACATTGAACTAAAAGTTGGTAATCATGTGTATGGTTCTGTGCCTTACATTACCACTCAGCAAGTTAATGACATTATAAACTTATTTGTTTAAAAACAAGAGGTGAAAAAATGAATGTAGTAAATTATGAAAAATTAAAAGAAATTCTACGAGAATTGTGGAATAGAATAAAAGACCAATTCATAAAAAGTGCTAGTTTGGATGGCAACACATTGAAAATAGAAAAAGAAAATGGCAGTACTATTGATGTTAATTTAAAACCAATTTTAAAAGCCAATAATATCGATTATGATGACGCAAACACAAATCTTGGTTTAGACGATGTTCAAGATGTGTTAGAATTTTTAGAAAAAGATAAAGCATCATTAAGCAAAAATAACGTATTCGTGGGGACAAATACGTTTAGTAATGTTAAATTGCTTGGGAAAAATACATTTGTTGAAACTGATGGATATTGGCAAACTGGATTTCATCCAACAGATAGATATTGTGGGTATAGAAGTGTATCAACTCATAGCGATGGAGCTTTAACTCCGAAATATGTATCAGCAATAAGAATTGATGTTGATGAGGGTTTAGATGTTGGAGATACTGTTGGTGGAGTTCATATTGTGGAAGTAGAAAAAAAGACAAGTAAATCAACCGACATAGTTGGAGATAAAATCACAGAGGGTGGCTCATTTATTGTTGAAAAAGACTCTAGGGGACAAAAGGTAATTTATGTTCCAGTAGAAAAAGAATATACAAAAGATACTTATTTCCTAATTGGGCAAGCTGGTCTATCACAAATGGCTCAAACATGCTACCTAAATGTTCCTGATGATGATTCTATAAATAGATTAATGTTTAATGATTTACCAGCAACGGGACAACCGCTTAATCATAGTTATGGTATTAACTGGGTAATTAGACATGCCTTGACAAATGATACTATTGATGTTAGAGAAGAATTAAAATCGTTAAATAATAAAATTACCAATGCTGGTAGTGGAACTGTAACGTCTGTTAATGGACAAGCTCCAAATGACCAGGGTGAAGTTACTGTTGGAATTACCAACATTCAAGGATTGCAGGATGCATTAGACAATAAAGTTAATACAACAGAAGTTGGTAATAGTGCAAACCTAATTCCTCGACTTGATAATGGCAAATTGGTAGACTCTATTATTCCAGAGTTGGCTATTACTAGAATTGTTGATGCCACCAACCAAGCGGACGCATTAGCAAAAGTTAATAGTGGTGATATTCAAGTCGGAGATTCTGTACGATTAACTAGTGAACAAAACAAGGTTTATCAATACACTGGAGGTACAGCTGGTATTTTTACCGATAGATTTATCGAAATATCTCAAGGTGATGCAACAGTAAGAACAGTTAATAATCAAACACCAACACTTGATGGAAATATAACTATTAATGCAAGACAAATTAACGGAACATACAATAATCGTGCAGGAACCATTCAAAACCATTTGGATACTATTAAAAGTAACTTAGATAATCACTCAACTAGAATTGCAACATTGGAGCGAAAACATCCAACTTACAATGTTGGTGATATAGTACCTACATTTAAAAATAGTAACAATGGCTATATTATCGACGGATGTGAATTTATGTACTGTGGAACTCAACATCTTCTAACTAGAGCAAATTATCCTGAGTTTGCTACCACACTGGGAATTCCATCTGGAACAAGCGCATTTAACACACCTGTAATAGCAGATGAGGTAATTCGATTTGATATTAGTAGACAGGTTACAAAACGCTACTATGTTTGTATTAAAAATAACTAATTTAAGAGTGTTTTAATAACACTCTTTATAATCATAGGATTACTCAAATTGAGTAGTCCTTTTTACATTTAAAAGGGGATGATTTATAGATGGCTGAATTATCAAGCTTGATTGAATCTTTGGGGTTTCCGATTGCTTGCGTTTTTGGGTTGGCTTGGTATGTCAACAAGATACATAAGGAAACTACGGACATGCAGGTGAAGCAAATGGAATCTAGCGAAAAAACGATCCGAGAAGCACAAGAGTCAAATAAGTTGTTAATGATGGCAAATAAGGAGTTGCTTGAAACAAATCGCACTCTTGTTGAAGGAATAAGCGTAAAAGTTGACATCATTGAAAATAGCATCTTAGAACTTAAAAGAAATTCAGAAAAATAATAAAGGGGTTGTGAAAAGTATGGATTTAACATTTCTAAGTGAGTTTTGCATTCCTGTGATTGTAGGGATTTGTGTTTGTGTGGGATATGTAATTAAGACTAGCATTCCTGGAATTCCTAATCGCTTCATTCCATTAATTATGGCAGTATTGGGGTTATCATTAAACATTTGGATTTCACAAGGGATGGATGCAAATATTGTCTTAGCAGGTTTATTCAGTGGATTAAGTTCAACTGGATTACATCAATTATTTAAATCTTTAATTATCAAAGAGGGGGAATAATAATATGGCTAAAGTATTAGTATTAGATGCAGGACATGGATTAAACACAAGTGGTAAACAAACAATGAATGGCTCTAAAGGAGTCATCAAAGAATGGACATTAAATAATAATGTGTGCAACAAAATTCAAGCTATCTTAAAAGACTATGATGTAACTATTTACCGCACAGATGATACTACTGGGAAAACTGATATTTCATTATCTGAACGTGTGAAACGTTGTAACAATTACAAACCTGACTTATTTGTAAGTATTCATCATAATGCTGCTAGTGCGACAACTGCAACAGGTACAGAAGTTTACTGGCATACAAAAGGTACTGCTGAGGATAAAAAGGTTGCAGGGATTATCGCTCCAAAATTGGCTTCTAAATGTAGTATGAAAAATCGTGGAGTTAAAACTGCCGAATTTACAGTATTAACTTGCAATGCTACAGCTATCTTAGCTGAAGGTGGATTCATGAGTACGGCTTCTGACTATGAGATTATCACGTCTGACAAAGGTCAACAAGCATATGCAGAAGCAGTTGCAGAATCAATTATTGAATACTTAGGATTAAAGAAAGTTGTTGCCACTACCACTCAATCTCCTCAATGGAAGAAAAACGACAAGGGTTGGTGGTATGAGTATGCAGATGGTTCATATCCAACTAGCAAATGGTTAAAAATCGACAACGAATGGTACTACTTTGGTGCTGATGGATATGCTTATTGTGACAAATGGGTTCAAACAGATGGTGTTTGGTATTGGTTAAATGGAGACTGTAAAATGGTTAAGAATTGTGTTTTATTAATCAATGGTAAATACTACGCTTTTGACAAAGACGGTAAGATGAAAACAGAAGTTGAAGTAAGCAACAAAGGAGATTTAATTTTATAATTAACCTCCCAGATAAGCAAAATAGACACTCATTTACTTGGGTGTCTATTTCTATATGAATATAAATTTGAAAGGTGATTTTATGCTATATGACACAACAATAAATATTAAATCAAAAAATTTCCTGTTTCTGAATGAAAGAAAAAGATCACTCATGTCTTTTGATGATGAGTTTATCTTCACTATTGGACAACAAAATAAAAACTTCATTATTGATTATATGCAATTCCTAGCCTATACAGACCTAACCTTAAAGACTTGTACGAATATTAAATATCATGTAATCATGTTCTTCACATGGAATCGTGACCACAATAACAATAAAAACTTTAGACAAATCTCAATGACACAAGCAAGAAACTTCTTCTTATGGGTAAAGGATAATAATTACTCATACACAAGAGCTAAAATTATTCGTACCGATTTAGCAGGATTAGGTGACTTTGGTGAGTTTGTATTGGGTAGAGACCCATTGAGTACAAAAGGAATGGCTAATCAGTGGCATGGCTACACAAACTTTTGGAGAAGTGTAGATATTTGCCAAACGGAAGATTTTAATAAATTGGGTGATCCTAATAGTGTATCATTCCCAAAAGAGAAACTTGAAACTTTAAGAATGTATTTATCAATGAAACATGACTATATTGGATTAGTCATTTTGGATTATGCTCATTTAGGAGCAGATATTTTAACATTAAGAATTGATAGTGAGGACTTCAATCCTGCTAAGAAATATAGTGAGCAATACTTACGTTGGCGAGAGAGAATGGGGATTATCATTCCTGACGTATTGGTAATGAAGAATAATCGAGGAGAGTATATTCCAATGGGGTTAAGTGAGTTAAGGGATTATACTCGTATGTTCTCAGTATTCTTAGGAAGAGAATTTGTAATTTGCTAGATATATGAAGATAGGAGATATGAATTATGGCAAAAACTAGAGAAAATCATCGTAACAAGAAGAAAGCACCAAAGGTATATGTTGAGTTGGATTTGAAACAATTCAATGATATTCTTAAACCAAAGGAATCGAAGTTTAAAGGCAAGAAAGATAATAGAGGTAAGATTAGAAGCAATAGAGATAATAAATATAATGATAAAGGCGATAAAAAGTCTTACAACAAAGACAAACAAAATAACAATCATAACAACAATAGAAATGGTAAGCCTAAGTACAATGGCAAACCAAATCAAAACAAATCTAAACAACCTAAACAATAAAAGGGAGTAGTACACTTAATTGTGTATTACTCCCTTACTTTTTTGCGTTTTACATTTATGTATTACTACCAACCTTTTCTTATGTATCTCCAATCTACGCCTGAAATATCTAAATTGAGGTCTGTGTCATAAACCCACAAGTCAATTTTGTTCGAGCGAGAACATTCACCACAGGCATCACCAACATAGCCTAACCAAGTTTTATCGCCTTGCTTGACTTCAATTACACTGCCATAAATATTCCAAATGCCTCTCGAATCTTGACCACTATTCATGACTTCGTTGATATTGATAGCATAAATAGGAATCCAACCATATTCAGCATCATTATAGTGCATGACATTATTAATAGTCTTAACATTTGGATGACCATAATATAATCCACTACCCAACTTAGTCTCGCCCTCAGCAATTGCATATACTGTTTGACGATAACCTTGTCGATCAAAACTATTTAACCATTGTTGGTATTGACGTTCTTGTTCTTGTCGCTTTTGTTCTTCTTCTAAACGCCTTAACTCTTCCTCAACTCTACGTTGTTCCTCTGCAATTCTCTCTTGCTCTAAACGTTCTTGTTCTTCTTTGTATTGATAATACCCTTGCACATACTCCAAAGTTTCAAGAGATGGTAACTCACGAGAATAAGTAGGTGCAAGAATATCTTCTATAATCATTTGCATTTCTATTGCTTCTAATTCCGAATAGTGTCTCTGTTCGATTGTTTGGTCAGTATTAACGCTACATAAAACCAATCCCAAACCACATAACGATAATACATTTGCCATAATGCTTTTCTCCTTTTAATTATTAAACAATAATTGCCTCAACTCTCTAACTTCATCTTGCGTCAACGACTTGGGGACTTCCTTGTGATATTTTAAAATATCTTCTATTTTAAACCAGTAGAATCCGTAAGCACTAACTGCCACCCCTCTACAACACTTACTGATGGAAGATTGGTTAAAAGGGGCACTTCTTTGGCTTTCATAAACTTTAACCTCTCCGCTTTCTTTATCTATGGATATAATCGGTATCTTTGGAATATGGTTTCCATTTCTTATTACAGCTTCCCTCACGTTAGAAGAGTTGGTTAGAAAAGAGCATAGTTCTAAACAATAGATTTTATTACCTGTTAATTTACTATCTTTATCCAATGCAACCCTTTCATTTGGGTGGTTTAACCAATAATCATATCCTTCAATAAGTGGCAAGTCTTCCAAGAAGTTTGCAAAACAATGCCAACGTTCACAAACTTCACAGTCTTTATAAGTGGGCACTCTTTTATGCAGGGTGGGGCAGTAACACCTCTCTAACATTCTATACCACAGCCTATATTCTCGCACCTCTTTACCGTCTAGCCCTGTCTTTGGTTGAACCCCATATTTATTCGCACCTAGATAGCCAACTCCAAATACGGTTTTGATATATGGGTTTTTAACCTTACCATTGACAACACTGTTATAATTTGTTCTTAGTTTAAAACGGTATTTATCTTGAAATTCAATAACTACGTTGGAAGCGTTGTGGTATTCTATTATCCTTACTGTACTTCCTTGTTTGGTGAAGTGTATCTCACCAACTCTGTCTTTCCTTGTTTTTCGTATAACGCATCACTCCTTTCGATTTGATTTGTTTATTTTGTTATTTTGGACTTCGATTACTACTTCCAAATCCTCCAATGCGTTCTTCGTGTAAAGTTGTATCTTCATCTGCAACTAGATAGTGTTGGAATACTCCTTGAGCAATTCGATCATATGGTTCGATAGTCACTGGTTCGTTTGTTGGGTTGTATAAACAGATTCCAATGTTTCCTCCATTTGAGGGATTTGCATAATATGTAGAATCAATTATTCCTGTGGTATTTTTCAACATTAATCCTTTCTTGATTCCAATTGATGAGCGAACATGAATTAATAAAACTTCATCTTCTTGCATATAGGCACAAACATCTGTCCAGAATAAATGTGATTGTCCTGGTTGAATAATCACTTGTTCATCTTTAGAGTAGAAGTCATAACCTGCCGAACCTTTATCGCCACGTACAGGCAAGATAGTTGTTACTTGGGGTAATTTCAAATGTTGTTGTTCAACCTCTTCAAACCCTCGTAATCGTTTAATAACTGTTGCTTGTTTTGATGAATTCATATGTATCATACCTTTCTTTATGTATTCCCACCAACCACCCTACATTTACTATTTTAAACTATTGAGTAGTATATGTCAACAATAAAGGTTTAATTTTATCAATAAATATTTTATGAGTTACTTATCTCAACCTCGTGACCACACTTGATACATTGGTATTTGCATTTATAAACTTTGTCATCACTACAATACTCAACAACCAAAGGCGTGAAAGTGTGTTGACATTTTGCCTTAGACGGTTGAGATAGTCGATATATACGATAAGCAAAATCAAATAAAATTACAATTCCTGCGAGAATAAACCAAACCATATAAACACCTCTTACTTAATGATTAACCATTGGTCATCAATTTCTTCAAACTCAAATGATCCATATTGAGTAATTGTGGCTTTACTCTGCCCTTGCAGCAAACTAGAATCCACATCAAGTTTATAGTAGTAATTACTATAAATAGACTGAATGACGCTACCTTGTTTCATGGCTTCAAATGCCACATTAAAGTCAACTGGTTTAGGCTGTTCTTTCTTAGTAAACTTAGAATCCAAAGAGAATGACATACAACCTGTGTCATCACCAAACATTAAGCGACCATCCACCATTTTAATAAACTTATTATATAGGGTATATTCTTCACCCTCTTGCATATTGGCAAACACTTCTCGCCAAGTGAAATCTTCGGGTTCGACTTGCCAACTAATAGCATTTTCCATCTCGTCAATATCAACACTGTCAAGATCAGAATAGCCAAGAGAACCAAAGTACATATCGAAGTAGATTACATCACCGTCTACTATTCCATCCTTTAGATAGGTGCAATTTGTTGGTTTATCGCCACTACACCATAGCAAACCTTGTTTTTCACACTGAGTCAAGAAATCCATTTCTTCCTCAACTGTTCCACAACGAACTGAGAATTCACCTTGTTTGAATCCTAACCAATTAAAATCTTTCATATATACCTCTCCTTATTTATTATATTTGTATGTATTTGTAATTTCATGATAACAATTTTGACAGACACTTGTATATTTGTCAAGTCCATCAATATCGCCCACTTGTTTCCCATTTCCTTCTACATAGGGAATATCGTTGATATATCTCACATGGGTTGTAGCCTTGTTGGAACAATGATGGCATTTGCTTTTTATTTCCTCGATTGAATCAGCTAAGACTAACAATTGCTCACTGGCTTCAAATAATTGATTGAGATAATTTGTCTTTAGTCCATAACAGAATACTCTAACATTATATCGACTACGAGTTAATTCAAACAATTGTTGAATATGCTCTTTTGTTGCAAAGTTGATTTCATCAACAAAGACACACACGTCATCAAGTTTGCCACCATTTGATAAATGTTGCCCCATTAAACTAAATACCAATTTGAATAGGTTGGTATCTTCGTCAAACACATGACAACTCAATTCTGACTTGATTGCTCGTGATTTGATTGTATTATCTGAGCGAGTATCGAATGATGGCTTCAATACGAACGTTGTTGAGCCAGATTGCTCAAATTGATGTTGCTTACAGATAAGTTGCCCAGATTTTAAGCTAGACATACAGCCGTAAAAATAGTATAGTTTACCTCTGCTCATATGCATCTCTCCTTTTTGAGAATCATCAACCTCTATGGAGTAGAAGTTGACGATTGTTATGTATTATTTATTATTCTCTATGTATTGGAATTTAGGTGAGAATGGTGACGAAGCTCTGTCAAAACGTTTCTCATAGAAGTCATTTACAGTCTTGCAACCCTCTGTTCTATTTGAAGTAAAAAGTTGACACGCTTTACAGTCGGCAAAATCACCTAGGTTATCTTGAACGTCCTCCAATGTATAGTCAATACCTTTTTCATACATTAGGCTTGTATTATTAAATGACGTAGACTTTTTAACCAATGTATCCCCACAGCAACATTTTCCTTTTGAAATGAAATGTAAATCATTGTCGGCAATACTATAAGGAATACCATACTCTTCGAGCTTATCAATAAACTCTTGATAATAGTGAAGTCTTATAGAAGGCTTCAAATTCAACAACCCCATTTGAGTGAAGCTCTCTTTTTCTAAGCCAAGTAACTCCATCATTTCTTCTTTGTGTTCTTTGTTTTGAGGTACGAGTTTAATTCCTTCGATTGTGAACCAATCAGCATCTTTGAAAACTTCAATAATTTTAGTAGTTGTAACCCCAGGCATAAATGGTTGTATACGAATACCGACTTTAAACCCTTTTGATTTTAAATCCTTATAAAATGCAATGCGTTTATCAATATCTGGCACTAAAGGTTCGATGTCTTTTCTATCATCTACATTTGTTACGCTTAGTTGGAAAGTATGTAGGTCTGGGCGAATGTCTGCTCCATATACACTATCTGACTTTGTACTAAATAAAATTGATATTCCATATTGATTTGTAATATCAATCATTTGCTTTGTAATCTGTAATTTCTTTTCTGCTGGTTGGAAAGGGTCACTCATGCCTCCACAGTGCCAAGTAATTTCTTCTTTTAACAACACATCAAGGAATGATTCTTTATTGTAAATGCCCTTATTATAAACTTTATCCAACTTTCTTTCTAACCAACCTAGATTTGCAACTTGAAGTGTCTTTTCAAATTCCATTACTTTACGACAATTTGCAAAGCAATATTTACATCCGAAAGAACAAGTTTTATATGTATCCACTCGAAGTGGTACTCCACAGATTGCAAATTTGCTACTAACATTTAAAGGTGTAAATTTTTTGAACTCCATATATCTTCCTCCTAATAATTAACTACATTTACTATTATATACTCTTAGTTTACATTTGTCAACTAAAAGTGCAAATTAATTTTATTGCTCATATGTATTTTATTACTCTTCCATTGGTAAGCCAAAAGCAAAGTATAATTGCTCTTTGGTATATTTCTTGCTTAATTGCTTGTTAATGGTTTTTAACCTAGCATGAAGTGCTTGAGGTGTAATGCCATAACTCTCACTAATCTTTGTCGGACTTTCTTTATGAATGTAGTAACGTTCAACAAGATCAACTTGAATGTCATTTAGACTTGATTTAATTAATCTCCAACCATTGTCTGGATTAGGTTCTCCATTAATAGCTAGTTCTTCATAATCCTTTTCATCAACAACCATGTTTGCAAACGAGAACCCCATCTCATTCATCTTTTCGATTGATAACAGTCGCTGATTTAAGTCACCAGTCTTTGCTTTGCTAAACTTACGAATCTCTTGAAGGATGTAGCCTTTAATACAAGTGTAACAATATGTATCAAATGAGTTTTCTTTGTTGATATCAAATCTAGTTACTGCTTTATAAATGGCATCCAATCCGATTGAAACTAAATCACTATAATCAACTCCTGGTAATCGTGTTGTATTTGTCTTGTTGACGATTTTATAAACCATTGGGTAGTAATTTAAAATTACCTCTTCCATTTTGTTTGAATTGTATTTTGCCTCCTCAATATCTTGTTTTGTTAATTTCTTTGTGTGTACCTGTTTAAATTCTCTCATCTCTCTGTCCTCCACTTTATATTTGTCAACTCTCCTTGACATTTATTATTATATACAATTAAGTTGACTAAGTCAACAATTTAATTTTAAAAGTTGTAGTTTTATATCATTAAGGTGAATATAATGTAGTTTATATTATTGTGTATAAGAAAAGAGTAGATATATGTATATCTACTCTAAACTTTGATTATTTAGTTGATTTTTAAGATATTCATTGTATAGTGCATTTATATATAACAATATAGCCATATCCAAAATTCGAGCGACCTTTCCTTGCAGTAAGAACACACATATTCTCTTTAACCTTTGTGGGAGATAGTTCGAATTTGTTGATTAACTCAATTTCTAGTGGAGTTAACTTGCGTTCAAGACAACATTCTATGGATTCAAAATCTTGTCATGTGGTTCACTCCTTATTTGTCATTATCAGAATGAAAGACAATTTCGCCTTGCTCAAGTGATTCTTGCACTAGAATAACACGTTGATTTGTACTGCCTTTCCATCTAGCTGATTTAGAAGACAATGGCTCAACAAACTTACCATCAACTAAAACGTCAATGTATTTCATGACTTCTAAATCTTTAACTTCTTCATAAAGATAGCCTGTATAGCACCAAACCGTTTTGCCAATGTCTTTGCATAGCTTGGCAATTTTAAGTGAGTCTTCTAGGTTGTATGGAGCTAAAGGGTCACCACCCAATAAAGTTAAGCCAGTGCAATATTTATCTTCCAATCCGTCAATGATTTCTTTATAGGCTTCTTCATCTAGTTCCAATCCACTTTTAGGATTCCAAGTTTGAGGAGAAAAGCAACCTTTACAATGATGGGGGCATCCACTTAGGAATACACTTAAACGAACACCCTCACCATTTACTGTGCTACATTTCTCAATATTGTGATATCTAGCCATATGACCACCTCTACTCTTATAATTGTTGTTGAATACTAATTATAACATAAAGAGGGGGCTATTCGCCCACTCTCTATTACATCGACTTGCGATCTTTAATCTCTGCCATCTTGGATTCATTTAGACGTGAATCACCATTTACTCGGCTATATGATAGGTAGCCATTCATTCTCTCAATTTTTGTCAAGTCATTTGACCCACATTTCACACAGCTATCCATATCTGGTTCTTCATGCCCACAAGTATTGCAAGTTGACAATGCTAGGTTGACACCTTGATAGAATCCCTTCTCCATAGCACGTCGAACTGTCGTTTTAATAGCTTCTGTGTTATAGCTATTGTAGTAGCGACAATATGTGATGCGACCACCTTTTACTTTGTGGAATAACTCTTCTTCTCCATCTTGTTTCTCAAATGGGGTAACTTCCTCAGACACATGAAGATGGAAGCCATTTGAGACATAATCCTTATCGAAAATCCCCTCGATTAAACCAAAGCGCTTTTTGAATTGTTTTACCTGTAAACCAACTAGGCTTTCTGCTGGTGTCGCATATAACGCATATAACCAACCATCTGCTTTTTTATAGCTTTCAATCTTATCATTGATAAAATCAATCACTTCAACTGCAAATGAATTGTCTTCACGAATCGATTTACCATAGTGTAACATACATAATTCATTTAATGCAGTGAAACCAAAGCTTGCTGTCATGGGTCGGAAGAAATCTAAACCTAACTCATCATCATAGTTTAAGTGTCCACCTAAGAATCCACCTTGAGTAAATCCTAATGGATTCGTACTTGCTTTCATTTTGCTTAAATAGTTATATGTACGCTTATGGATTGAGCGAATCATTTCCATATAGTATGTTAATAATTCATAGAAATCTTGTCCTGTCACTTTCGCTTCTTGATAGATTAAACATAAGTTTAATGTCACAGCACCAATGTTTAAACGAGATTCAAAAATTGGTTTGTCATTTTCATCTTTTGGGTACATACCCCCTTCACGATACCAAGGTGACAGGAAAGCGCGACACCCCATGGGACTAATGACTTCTCCATATTTATGATACATTTCTCCTAGATAACCCTGATCTAAGCTCAAGTAATCAGGATACATTCGACGAGCACTACATTCAATAGCTTTGTCATATAAATGCTCTAGTGGTTTACCTTCACCATGTAGTTTATCTGTATATAAGAATACCAATTTAGGGAATAGCATGCCTTTTTTAAATCCCTCTTTGCCTTGCCCTTCTTTGCGAACTTTACAAAGAACTTCTGACACCATTTGACCAAACTCTGATTCATCTAAGCCAAATGAGAAGGTTGTAAATGGATAGTCCCCACGAGATGAAGCAACCGTATTTAACTTAATTTCCAATCCTTGTAATCCTTGTTCTAGCTCACGATAAACTTTTTGTTTCGCATATTTATGAGCTAGCTCCTCATTGGCATTTTTAACACCTTCGGCAGAAACAATGTTTAAATAATCACTATAATACTTATCATAAGACTTTTTACAATAGGGAGCTAAAACTGTGTCAATTCTAGGGATTGTAAAACCCAAAGGAGATGAGCGTTTCCACTCTGACTACTCCTTTGCAACATATCTTGGCGTTTGCTAAACGCCCCTACGGTTTCAGAAGTGTACCAATCTCACTTCCTACTCTACTCGGTTACTCACCAATGAAAAGCATTAATCATTGACTACCCTTTCGATGTCCTCTACATCTAAACTTGGAATACGGAAAATATAATCTTTCTTTGATTGACTATCACCACGAGCAATACGTCTAATTTGAGTGCAACTAATCCCAGTGCTCCTACTCGCTGATTCGATGCTTGGGTAAACCATAACTTCTCCATTGTTAATGGCAATGACTTCTCGCCTTTTGACTTTTGCTACATTTACAGGTCTTTTTAAAACATCATAGGAATGTTTTAGGTTTTCAGAATAATCCACCCACTCTAAGTTGTTGGCACAACAATTTGTCACATCTCCATCTAAATGATTTACACACGTTTTAACTTTGGGATTGTCATTCTCTACAAACTGTTCGGCAACCAAACGATAAACCTTTTTACACTTTCTTTTACCCTCTTTTCTTAAGGAAACCTCTGGTCTACCATTCTTTGAGTTAAACTGTATCTGTATGATTACTCCTCGTTTGAACTCAGTAACTCCATTGCTTTTTATTATGTATCTGTCAAGACTTCGAACTCTTCCTTTGTCACTTACTTGATAGTACCCCTCATAATCTTTTATATCTTTCCAAATTTCTTCCTCCACGAAACACACTCCTTTTGTTGTATTCCGTATCAAGTTTAGACTCGGTATTACCGTATCCCAATGGGACTTAGGCTCTCTTACCACCTTAGCCTTTCGGCTTAGTTGACCGATAGCATGACGTCTTATATGTCACACACCCTTTGGTAAGGTTAGTAGGTTTTGATACGGCAATTTATTTACCGTACTGTTGTGAAGCAGATGACATGATAATATCACCCAATACGTCACAAGCCACGTCTAAAGTTTTTGGCTCATTGTACCAAACATTCCCCATTTCAAATCCACCTTG
This sequence comes from uncultured Mollicutes bacterium, assembly GCA_945935945.1. The sequence goes on from CAMESA010000001.1 coordinate 92,633, forward strand.
CATAACAGTTGAAGCATCAAATAAACAACAGTTGAATGTATACATACGATCTCGCATATCATGAACATAGATAAATCCATCGTCTACTGCTTTAACTTCATCTGGAGTTAAGAAGAATGTTTTATACAACTCTTTAGATACTTCACCACGAACAAGAGATTGTTTAGTTGATACTAAAGCACTATCTGCATTACTATTTTCTTTGTCTCCAACGTATAAGATAGATTGAGATTTAGCATAAATTTCATCCATTGTTTTAACAAAGTTTGTTTTGTAGTTTCGATAACTACGATAAGATTCCGCAACTTTTGGATTAACCATTAATAAAGCATTCTCCACAAACTTGTGAACTTCGACAACAGGAACTTGTTCTCCATATACTGCACACATATCGTAGGCTTCTTTGCAAACAATCTCTTCTTCGATTGCTGTTAGCTCTACCATTACTCGGTCGGCACTCTTACGAATTGCCTCAACAATCTTAACACCATTGAAATCAACTAAGCGCCCATCTTTTTTAATAATCTGCATATACTTCATCCTTTCTTTGCTATGTATTGGCAACAGTCTATCTCTATTGCACATTTATTATTATATAGTCGACATTGATAAAAGTCAACTATGAAATAGAAAAAGTTGAGAAATTAATCTCAACTTTAGTTTACTATTCTAAACCCTCAAACTTGAAGTCATCATCTGACAACGACTCAATTTTAGTTGATTTAATATAACCATTTCCTTTTAACGCACTAAAGAAATCGTGATTCTTAGTCTTAACAGAATAACCATTGGCTACAACAGGGTGAATATCATCTTTGGTTACATAAAACATTGGTTCAAACCCTAGGCAACCTAGAGCATAATCAACGTTGAATTGAATATAGGTTTTAACTTCATCAAATAATCCCAATTCATCATATAATAAATGAGAGTATTCTAATTCAGCTTCATAGATTTCTTCAATCATTGAGATTGCCAAGTTAAAGAAATGTTGCTTCTCATCTGCCTTCATTTGATTGAATAAATCTTGTGCAAATTTACCACAAGCTAAAGTATGGATTTCTTCATCTCGCATGATTAAGTTGATAATCTCTCCACTATGTACCATTTTACCTTGTCCTGCTAAATATAAAGGCAAGAAGAATCCAGAGTAGAAACAAATACCCTCTAAGCATAAAGCACCAACATAAGACATAAATAAACTATCGTCTTGATTATACTCTTTCATGATTCGTTTTAACTTGTCTTGTAATTCTTTGGTTTGTTCAACCCATACAAATAATTCATCAATACGCTTAGGTGATACTAAAGTTTGGAAGATAGTTGAATAAGATCGAGCATGAATACTTTCAAATCCACCAAATAGAGCCAATAAAGATTGGATATATTCATTATCTGAACGTTCTGCAATTTTATTGATACCTGTTGTTTGATTTGTGTCTAATAAGGTTAATCCTGCTAAGATATGCTCGTAAGTTTCCTTAATCTTGGGTTCTAATTCATTCCAAACATCTTTGTCATTTGACACTGGCACTTCTTGAGGAAGCCAGAAGCGTTCGGCTTGTAACGTATATAAGTCATCATACAGTTTACATGAAGTATCATTCCAGTTAATTGCTTTTAATGGTTTAGTCATATGTATACATCTCCTTATCATTATTTAAAATAGAGAGTGGGATCAGCCCACTCAATTACTTATTAGCTAACTCTAAAAACTTATCGATAGTAATAACCCCATTGTGACGATGATATTCTACATTATCTTTTAAGAATACTAAAGTTGGTACAGAGAAGATAGAGAACTCACCAGCAACTTCTGGGCACTCTTTAACATTGACACTATATACTGTTGCATTTGCACGACCATCAAAAAATAATTGGTTTAATTGATTTGTTACATCTTGACAAGGGGCACAACCCTCTTTATAAAATTTTAAAATGTGTACTCCATTCTCAAATAATTCATCTAAATCTGCTTCTACGTAATCTTTCATGTTTACTAAGTTAATCATATATATCATTTCCTTTCGATTTAAGTTATCTTAATGTTATAAATTGCGTTTTTATATTAAACTGAACAGCTTTCACATTCACTTGCACTTAATAAGCGTGTACGTGTGTAGTATAAGCTCTTTAACCCTTTCTTCCAAGCATAGATGTATAATCGAGCTAATTCACGAGTTGATGTTTCACTATCTACATAAAGAATAGTTGAGACACCTTGGTCGATATGGTCTTGTGCAGTAGCCACCAAGTCAATGTATTTATACATATCCATCTCAAATGCTGACTGATAGAAGAAATAGTTTTGTTGACTTAAATATGGCATAGGATAATATGTAGTTGAATTACCATATGTACGAATCTCCACTGTATCAACAATAGGAGCAATAGAAGGTGTCGCATTTTGAACATAACCAATTGATTGCGTTGGTGCAATCGCTAGACGATAAGCATTATACATACCATCTTGTTTAACTTTGTTGACTAATTGTTTCCAATCTTCTTGTGTTGGGATATGCATACCTTCAAATAGTTTAACCACCTTTTTAGACTTTGGTGCATAATCATTGTTGATATACTTCTCAAAGTAAGAACCTTTATAGTATTCAGATTCTTCAAACCCTAAGAATGATTCGCCTTTCTCTTTAGCAATCTCTGTACTTGCTAAAATAGTGTAATAATTCATCATCATGAAGAATGTATTTACAAATTCCAATGAAAGTTTAGAACCATAAGAAATCTTATTCTTAGCTAAGTAACCATGTAAATTCATAGCCCCTAATCCAACACTATGTAACTCATCATTTCCCCTCTTAACACCAGGGGCATTGGCAATGTTTGATAAATCAGATACACTTGTTAAAGCTTTCATTGCTAACTCAATTGTCTGTTGCATATTCTTGTTTTCCATGACGTTTGCAATATTTAATGAACCTAAGTTACAGTTGATGTCACGTTTAATTTCATCTTCTACACCGTAATCATTGATGATTGAAGTTTCTTGTAATTGCATGATCTCCTGACACAGGTTTGATTGTTTGATCGTTCCCAAATCTTTAAGAGCATGGACTTTATTTGCGTTACTAACATATGTAATATATGGATAACCAGACTCAAATTGAGTTTTGGCAATATCAATTAATAGCTCACGAGGATTTAATTTACGTTTACGCACATGAGGATTAGCTACTAAATCATCATACATTTTATCAAAATCAATATCATTAAACTCTAGTCCATATTGCTTGTAAACTGTATGAGGTGCAAATACATAATATTCTTCACCTTTCTCCGCTAGCTCCATGAATTTATCTGGTACTACTAAACCGATTGATAGAGTTTGTAATCGTGACTTCTCGTCGCCGGCGATTTGCTTGGTTTGTAAGAACTCTTGAACGTCCCAATGAAAGATATTTAAGTTGGCTACGCCTGCTCCAGCACGAGCACCTAACTGATTTACATAACTAAATGTATCTTCCATCAACTTCATAACTGGTACAACTCCACTTGCTGCACCTTCAACACCTTTGATAGCTTCACCACGAGAACGTAGGTTGCTAACTGAACAAGCTACTCCGCCACCGATTTTAGAAAGTTGACCCATGACATTCATATTGTAGTTAATTGAATTTAATGAGTCTGCCATTTCTAATAAGAAACAACTAATCATCTCACCTGCACGAGCTTTACCAGTATTCATAAATGTCGGTGTAGCAGGTTGGTATTCTTGCTTAATCATAGCTTCTGCTAAATCCCAAGCAAAATCTTCGTCACCTTGAGCTAAGAATAAAGCACAAGCAACAATACGCTCTTCATAAGTTTCTAAATAGTATTTTTTATCATTTGTTTTTAAAGCATATGATTGGTAGAATTTTGAAATTGCCATATATGATTTAAACTCAAATTCAAATGAGTAGATGTGTTTTGTTAATTCTACAATGAAATGTATATCATACATTTTTAAGAAATCAATATAGTAGTCGTTCTTAATTAACCATGCTATACGATCTTCATGCGTTTTAAATGGATAATACTTCTCCATCACTTCTTTTTGGAACTCCTCAACTGCTTCTCGGTCTTTATCTAGTTGATACCAACCGTCTTTCTTTTGCATTAATTCATTGTTTAATTTAATGTAGTTTTTCAAAATATCAATCCTTTCTTATAAAAGACTTCCCAACCACCCAACCCATAATTATCACTTACATTTATTATTATATACTCTAGGTTTACAAAAGTCAACTAATTAATTCAACTTTTGTTAATATTTTATTCCCAAACTTTACTGTGTATAAATAGCTTTTCAATAGACACCTCACGTTTTTTAGCGTTTTGAGTTCTTAAAACAGGTTGCTCCCACACGCATTCAAAGTCATCTGGTGCTTGAAGTTCGGACACGACCACAATGTTGTTTTTGCTCATGTCTCGAACCCATTGCCAAAATTCGTCATGATTAAAGTTCTTTCCTACTGAAAATTGTTTAGTTCCTTTATATGGAATATCACAGTAGATCAATGCCCCTTTTACATCTGTAAACGATTTGTAATCGCAGTTTACAAAGTTAATACCTTTTAATTTAGGAGATTGTTTTTTTAAATTTCTCTTGCACTCATCGTAATAGTCTCTGATTTTGCCGTTCTTTTCCATTGTTTTCTTTGCATATCCACCATCAAAGTATCGACCATTATAACTAGCCAAGAAACCAATAGCTCCAACATACCAATCCTCATATTTACCTGTGTCTTTGTTTGACCGAACATCGTCATATAATTCTTTTGGAACTTCCAACGGTAACTCTCCACCATTTTGAACGTGTTTAAGTAGGGCAATTAGCTTATCATGCAAGTCTCCGCCAATTCGATTCTCACATTGGATATCATCAATAACATTAGCCCCTCCGACAAAAGGCTCAACATATGTATCAATATTATTTTTATCTATTAATTCTTGTAAAAATGGCACAACCCATTTCTTAATTCGTGATTTACTTCCCATGTATTTCATATTATTCCTCCTATAATTCATCAAGTAACATATGGTACAAGAATGTTCTCTTGTGCTTGATGTTACTTGTTCTGATAGCTCTATTGAGTGCTTTGGTCTCAAAAATAAAACTACATTTCTTCTTGGCTCTGGTTATGCCAGTGTAAACTTGCTCTCTATTGAGCATTGTAAAATGTGAGTAGTCTACACAGTAGATTAGATAAGGGATTCCTGACCCTTGACAATTCCAACCATAAAAACCATTTTGAATGAATTGATGAGTAATTGGCATGGTAATGCAGTAGCATTGTGCTTGCACACTTTCAATGGAGGCAACGGAATCGAGTAGCACAGTGTTTGACGTCAACATTTCTAATAGTTCAACGTCTTCGTTGTGAAATGTGTTATCCTTACATAGTTCCAACAAGTCTAAACACAATCTCAAAGATGCCCTTCCTCTGCTTTTTGCCTTAGAAATTCTATTGTTGATGGATTTACCTTTGACGCCCATTTCTTTTGCTACTCTAAATACAGTTTTGTCTAATCCCTCTATTGATTTCAAATAAAACTGTTTGTCTATTGTTTTGTCATTGCTTAATCTTTGTTTTTTAAAATGTGAAATAAAATTAATTTCTCTCTTAAAAACAGCGAGACTATTTTTATAAATATAAAGGACATAATGTTTAGTTTTTTTACCCTGTGGAGTTGTGATATCTCTAATTTTGAAGGTCGATACGATTCCAATATTTAATAACATTTGCTGAGTAGTCTTAATCATGTTTTGAGAACGTAGTTGTAGTTCAATGTGATCAACAACACCCTTTTTAACATTTACGCTTCCATCTTCAAATAAAGCTTGCAAAAAGGCTTTCACACACTCTTTATTTGACTGTAATATTTCTTTAGGAATAGATTTTTTATTTGGTTGAATACCCTCAATATTCTTTAAAAACGATAAAATATGTTTACTAGCACACTCAACTTTCCACATGCCAAGCCCTTCTTCTTTTGTAGGGGGAATGTGGTAAATTAGGTGTTTGCAAGGGTATCCAAACAATTCTTCAACCGTTTCACAAAACAAATCCACGACTTCTCTCCATTGTTTCCCAAAAGAAAAACCACTACCAGTTAAATATCCATCTGCACACATAAAGCCTAGAAATCTGGCAAAAGTAGGCGTCATTTCCGTTGGAAGATTGTATATCTTGCTTCTCACGTCAATGTCTCCCACTTCATACCAATTACGAGGTAAATATTTCAATTCCCCAAAAACTTCTTGCCCCTTACTTAATATCATAGTATCCTTGTTTTTAATTTCATTTGATTGTTTAACGACTATTGTACCTTTGTCGTAATCAAAAACGTTAAATCTATGATCTTTTGTGCAAGTTATTTCGTACCCATAGTTTGTTGTTATTTTGAGACAATCATTTAACCCAGCATTGTAGAAATGGCTTGGCTTCTCCATCTCTTTACCATTGAATACTTTTATATCACTTTCCTTCAATTCCACATAATCACCATCTAATGTATTGGTATCTAGATCAATTAATTGTTTCATCCCTTTGTTCGTGTAAATCCATGTATCGCCTGTTAAGCACTTGTGTGTGGTGATAGCATAAGCCAAATCTATACTTCTTAACTGTTCACCGTCAAGCGTAACTTCACCAATGTTGTAGAAGTCTACAACGATGGTTTTCTCTTCCACATCTACACTAATGACTTCACCCATGTTTCCATTAAAGATATTTGGTTCAGTCTTGTAGTTATTCTTTAGGTTAATTACCTTATCACCTTTATAAATAGTATATGTCTCTTTACCTACTCCCAACTCAATACCATTACCACGCCTACGTTTAGGTAATACAATGTCTTGAACAAGTTGATTAACTTTGTAGCATGACGTACCATTTGACTTTGTAGGCAATACAACACCCACTTGTGATATGTCTTTACACTCTTGATACATCTCTTTGAACTCTCGAATAATCAAATCAATAGAAGGTTTAGTTTCACCTTTCTCACAACTAAATCCAATCATTTTCAAGTCTTGCAATTCACCTAAAATCTCTTCACCAACCCAAGAGTCTTTGTATTGACATTTAGCTTCTGCAACACCGATTGAAAACGGAATGACACCAGACTTAGCACCTTGTCGGTGAATCTTATCAAATGTGACACAAGGTAAAATCTCACTATCAATAATATCTTTCATGATATTTCCAATTCCAATAGATTCTAATTGGTTGGTATCGCCTAGCATAACTAATTTTGATCCAGTCGGAATAGCTTCTAGTAGACTTAGGAATAAGGAAGCGTCAACCATTGAAGCTTCATCTAAAATAATCATGTTGTAATGAAGTGGATTGTTAGCATTATGCACAAATCCTTTTTGTGGTTGATACTTCAATAGTCGGTGAATTGTATATCCATCTTGACCTGTAATATCTGATAAATTGACCGAAGCCTTGCCTGACAATGCGCATTGAGCAAATGAGTAAAATTCACCTTCAAGGCATGATAGTAAACCTGCAACAGAGCTTGATTTACCCGCACCTGCAAAGCCTCGAATAATCGTGACGTTATTCTCCATAATGGCAAAGACACCTTCTAATTGTCGTTCGGTGAATTGCCAGCCTTGTTTAGCTTCTTGACGTTTGATACGCTTTAAAGCAGTTTCTCTATCCATTTGGATATTGTTGTGACCACTTAGTAAACGTTTAATATGATAGGCAATATCTCGCTCGGTTTCATAATACTCCTTCAATGCAAAAGTATCATCTTCTGAACCTTGCATATAAATAACTTTTCCTTCTTCGACTAGCTTATCTAGTTCTTTGTCTAATAGGTTCATATCTTCCAAATTAAGTTGCTCAATAATTGCATCTTCAAGTAAACTCAATGTTGTATATGTATGCCCTTGTTCACCAATGGATTCAAGGTGATATAGAATAAATGCTCGAATAGTACGAGGATCATGTTCACCAATTCCTAATAATTGAGCAATTTCATCGGCTTTAGAGAAACCAATGCCTTTTACCTCTTCTGCCAATATATATGGATTCTTCATGATCTTCTCCAATGCCACGTCAGATGATTTGTAATGTTGTGTCAACTTGTGAGCCATATTTGGTGTCAAACCAAGTTTAATCAACTCAGCATGGGCACTACCACAATCCTTACACTCGATATATCGCTTAATCATCTTCTCGGCAGTTTTAACACCAACACCTTTGACCTGACATAAAGATTCAATATCCTCTTTATCAAATGCTTCAAATGGATCATCTAATGCTTTATACATTTCATCTATTTGACGTTCAGTTAGGAATAAACTTAGAAAATCACGTTTATCCCCATTTGTCTTTAATGGTCGATATTCTTGACTATATACAACTTCATATTGCCATTCATTGTATTTATCATTAAACACTTTCTTACCATGAACAATATAGGTTGAATTATCATCTCGCATTAAGACTTGATTCCCAATTAGACTAACTTCGCCTCTACCAAATTCAAATCCGTCTTCAGTTGCTTTCTCAACAATTTGAACTCGATTGATTTGCCAAGAACCACCCTCAACATCTTTGAGTTTGGTCGGATAGAATCGTCTAATAAATTTTACTTTAAATTTATAAATTGTATCAGACACTCTCTCACCTCTCCTTATTAGTATTACATTTAGTATTATATACTCTTGGGTTGTAAATTGTCAACTAAATGATGAATAAAATTTAAAAAGTTGAATATAATAAATATGAGCAATAAAAAAAGATAGAGAATAATCTCTATCTTACTCACAATCAATAGCACTACTCATATCAATCCATGAAATAAACTCATTTAATTCAAAATCATATTTCTCAATAGATCGAATCTCTCCACCCACATAATACTGCAACATTACGTCATATTCATCCTTGTAGGCTTGACCTTGTTTCTCCATCACTTGATATAAAAATTCAATATTTAATGGAGTGATAGCAGACAACACCACAGTTCCTCCATCCATATTAAACTTCTCTTTCGCAATTAAAACAAATACTTCATTCATATGTATCTCTCCTTGATTAACTCTTTTATTTACAATATTGAGTATAAACTTCTAGTGGCTCATTCTCATAGATATACTCACAAGCCTTATTAAGAATCTCTGTTTGTTGTTCTGTTGGTTGCATTGCTTCAGCACCCATATACACTCCTCCTAGAAAGACACAGACACACAATACACCAGTCAAAATAGCTTCCATTACATTCAACCCCTTAACGATTTAATAATTGTTTAACGCCAGACATTTTCACTTGTGCTTCAAGTTCCAATTCTTTCAACTTGATTTGCTTGTCAATCATAACCATTTCATGCTCTTTCATTAATTCATAAGTAGCAACTTCAAAGGCTTGTTTGTTAGTAAGACCGGTATTCACTAAAGCTATATATTTACCACAGATTTCGGATACACTATCAATACCTTTTACAACTAAATCAGGTTGGAATGAGTAGAAATCATTCATATCAACCATCTTAATAGGGTCAAGTACAATCGGTTGAGTATTTGGTTTAGATTCTTCAATCTCTTCTTCAAAATCTTCATCTTCCATTGTTTCTACAAGCTCATCAAACTTGGCTAAGATATTGGCTAAACCTTCTTCACCAATCTTATCAACGATAGCATCTAACACTGGATGTAATTCTTTATCATTTAACTCTTCACTCATTACCATAAATTCTAAATATGTCATACCTGTTAAGTCAATTTCATTTCCTTTGACAGTTACCTTAATTCCTTCTAATTCTTTAATTACATCGTTTAATTTTACCATGTGTATTCTCTCCTTTGATTACATTTCAATAGTTCTGTCTTGCATTGCATAGTAAGCTTCTCCATACTGCTCATATGCTTTCTCATCCGCTTTCATTTGTTTACAAAAATAAATTGTTCGTTTAATCAATTGTTTTTTGAATAACATATGTAGATATCCATGACCAGTGAATTTCTTACTCTCTTTGACAAACCAAAACGCATCTTTAATTGTTTGCATATACATTCTCCTACCTCTATAAATTAACAATCTTATGTGCAATACCTTTGTCAACACACTCTTGAGCATTATACCAAATATCTGTGTTAGTTACATAAGGTCGTGCAATTTCTTCCTCTGTCATGTTTGTATTTGCTCGTAGGTAGTCATTGATTTTGCTTTCTAACATCTTAGTGAATCTCAAGTCAACTTCCATTTCTCGCACAGTCCCTCGTGTCATTGATGAGCCTTGGTGATTTAGCAAGAAAGCAAACTCACTAACCGTTCGATGATTACCACCACAAAATAGTACAAAGCCACACGATGCCGCCATAGAATTACAATGAGTATGCACTGTATAGCCAATCTCTTTTAGCTTTTCAATTACTTCAAGTAGTGAGAATAGGGCTAAGATAGAACCACCCTCAGTGCATAATGTCAATCGGATGTATAACTCATCTTTTGGAGTATTCATTAGATTGTCATATGTACGAACCTTATCTAGTAGATCGATAATCTCATAGCAATACTCACGAGTAAATGCTTTATTGAAATGAATATTTCGTGTTTCCAATACTTGCACAATATCATTTGTCACAACTTGTTGCATAGGCATTGGGTTGTTCTTTGTGTTGTTCATATCTCTCACCCCTTGAATGCTTTCATTTTGAAGTCACCATGTCGTTTCATATTGCCTTGAGTCATGGTCTCGTAATAATTATTGTTAAATGTCAGGTCTTTCTCAACATTGGCTTTATTGCGTTTGTATGTATTTATTACTTTGTTTACTACATAGGTTTGACATTTTGAATGACAACCTACATAACGTTTAGTGCAATCTTTGCAACACTTCATTTTACTTCTCTCCTTATCTCTCTTGACTACATTTACTATTTTATACTAGAGATTGACAAAAGTCAACCTCCAATATATAAAAAGTTTAAAGCTATGTATTATGTTTAATAGTTATATGTATTATCCGACCTTTAGCCCATTTTTAGTTAATCTATCCTCTGCAAAATCACACTGGTCTTTGGATAGTTCTGTTCCTAGGTAATTCATTGATAAATTCTGACAAGCTACTGCTGTTGTTCCTGTACCCATAAACGGGTCATACACAACATCTCCTTGTTTTGCGTAAATGCCTAAAATCTTTTCGCACAATTCACTTGAATAGGTTGCTTTATTTAATTTGCAAGTACCGTCATTGTTTTTTGCTTCAACAAAGTTGAATACATTTTCATAGTAGGCTTGACCTGTTTTTGAATAACTCTTAACTTGCTTATTACAATTGAACGTTTTAAATTCATCTTTTCGGCAAAATACAAATACGTGTTCCACAATGCGAGTTAACTTATTCTTACTAACGTTGTTTGGTAAAGCCGATTTCTTTTTCCAAATAATATCGTCCGCGACAATCCAATTGGTATTACGCATAATATCTGAAATAACGTGCCACATCATATGTGTGTTTTCAGAAGAATATGATAGGTTATAAAGCACGCATCCATTTTCTTTTACAGCTCCATCCAACTTTTTAAATAACTCAATTGTAAAGCTGATATAATCCTCCTCGGTTTCAAACTCTTGGTAAACGTCATATCTTCGCTCATGGTTTTTCATAGCTCTTTCCTTGTCTCCGCTATGTTTTCGCTCCGTTCCGTAAGGTGGCGATGTCATCACCACGTCAATCATCTTGTCACACTTTTCCAAGAACTCTAAGCAATCCATATTATAAATCTTATTTAATTCCATAATTCTCTCTCCTTTTTATGACTAATAATTACATTTACTATTATATACTCTAGGTTGATAAATGTCAACCGAAATTGAGAATTTTATTCATCGATTAATTGTCTCTCTTCTACAATACCAACGATGCCATCTTCATATACGTTATCAATCTTGTAAATTGTATGTGAATATAGTGAGTTTTTGTAATTCTTGCATCTGAAAATATCACCATCTCTATACCCATGTGCAAACAACAATGTTCCTTTTTTTAGCCAAGATCCGTCAACAACAACATTCTTACCAGTTTCTTCGTCTTTGAAAGATATGTTTCTGTCATAGTGAGAAAAAGCGCCTTTCCCTATCTTTACTAAAACAACGCCTTGCTCTGTTAAAAGTCTTACAGAATCCCAGTTTTTAACTTTCTCAAGAACAACTCCACAGATTCTATGCAATTCAAACTTGGGAATATGTCGTGTCTCGCCAGTTTGTTTGTCGATACGCTCCCACATATCAACCACGTTTGGAACTTCAGCCATTGAGAAAAAGTCCTCAATTCCGTATAGCTCTTTGTTAATGTGAGCTAATTCATGGTCACTATGATACATGGCTAGACTTTCAAATTCCCAAGTTGCTTGTGACCCCTGCATATGGACATTTTTAACGTCTGTAAACAATGATTCATTGTAGGCTTGTAATAAGTCATCACTACGCATAAAATCCAATAGACGGGCAATCTTGCGTTTGTAGACACCTTCAAACGAGTCTTTACTCGTAGCACCACTTTCAACCCAAATGGCATTTGGATAGTAGTCGCCATTGTCTTCCACATACTCCCAATGTTTCCCTTGTTGCAATTCTGGAAACATATTAAAGAAAGCATCAACAACCTCTTGTGTATCTACCTCATCTACTCCGTCTAGTAAATACCACTTTTTAGACTTTGTGACTTTATATCCATTTTCTTTGTGGAATGGTAGATCGCCATCATTGGCTTTCTTACCTTGACGTAAGTATTCTCTAAAATCATAGTACATTAATTCATCATCATAATCACTAGGGATCAACCCACGATTGATTAATTGATCTAAATTAGATGTGGTGATTGATTTCTTATCTGGGTATTCCATATGTAGATATTCTTCCAACACTTCTTGACGAGTCTTGTTAGGCTCAACAGTATCGAATGCCCCACCTTTAATTAAGTTAATCATTTGTTCTTTACTGATTAATGCTTTCTTTTGAACCTTACCATCCTTGGTTTTAACCTCTTGTTTAACCAAATGCAATCTATCATGAAAATCTTTCATTGAAGCATATGGTCGATTAGCCATGATAATTTCAGCAGTCTTGTTGTTAATTGATGAAATACCTTTTAGACCATAGATGATAGAGTTGGTTGATTCATCTGGTTTGAATCCAACAATAGCTTTATTAATGTCTGGCAAGGAAATGTCTACACCTTGTTTTTGAAGTGTTGCAATAGCTCCACCCATTGCTCCAAAGTTTGTCATCTTCTCTTTACCTTCTTCATCATCTTCTTCCGTATCTTGCTCAACAGTTCCACTCTCTGTTAGTAACACAGATGTGTTCCAATAAATAGGTGGATAAGATGTAATCAATTCAAGCTCCTGAACTAAAATCATTGAATATCCAATGGTATGTAGGATTGAGAAAGCGTACCCAAACTGCATACTAAACTGAACATTCCAAATATAGTCTAAGAACACTTTGCGAGTGCCTAATTGCTCTCCACACTCGTAAAATAGCTTCTTAGCTTTCTCTAATACATTTGCCTTCTTCTTGGCAATCGCTTTGCGAGCAATGTTTGAGCGTGGTACGTCAAAATTGGCAACTTGTGGGTCTTGTGTTAGTAACATTAATCCCTCTTGTGAAGATAATGTTCCACAGTCTTTGTCTAAATGCTTATGCAAAATAGCTCGTTCTTCTTCATTTAACCCATAAGTAATCATCTCTTGTTCCCACTGTTCGGGATTATCACGTAGGCGAACATATCTATCACTAGGTTGTTCTCCATCTGACATAAGACGCATGAGAGAGTTTGTATTGGCTAATTCAAGCAATGATTGAGGTTTGATTCTGTGTAGTACCTTTTGCGACACAGGAGTATCAAATTGGAAAGCATTTAATAATAACCCGTCACCCAATGCTTTATAATATTTCGGATTGTCATAATCTAAATTGTTTGGATGAATACTTGCTCTATATGTATCTCGTAGATTGCCTTTCCACTCAATGTGACCATGCTCAACCAATAGTTCCATTGTGTTCTGAATTAGTGACATCCCCTCTGTGACTAAGAAATCATACTTAAGACCTCCGCACATCTCACAATCACCTAGGTCAAATTGAGTTGTGATCTCGCCGTTTGGTGATTTCATTAAAGCACAGCAATCAACAATATCTTTGTGTGGAATAACACCTGCTGCGTGAGAAGATCGACCAGAAATCAATCCCTCAACCCCTAGAGCTACATCAATTAATGTTGGGTATCTGTCCACTTGTCGAACAAACTCAGCGATAGGAGCTAAACCTTTATCTTCGTTACCATAGTAGCAATCATGCAAACTTCGTACTGCTCCTCGGTCTGTTGGAATTAGAGATGATAAATATAAACGCTCATCAACTCCAAGACCTAAGCCACGACAAGCTGTTTGTAATGCACTTTTGCTTGTTTCCGTCTTATATGTTCCAACTCGTACCAAATCCCCATCAATCGACTTCATATAGTCACGACATTTATTGAATACAAGATTACGTTTATGAGATGGAATATCTATATCAATATCCGGCAATTCAACCTTGTTGCGTTCAATAAACCTCCAATGAGGCATATCGACTGGCATTTCTAGCGGATTTAATTGCACAATTTCAAGCAAATAATTAATTAAAACAAGTTCTCCCAAAGTTTCCTTTGGGCTTGGACTATATCTTCAACTTGATGAAGTTGCCCTGCTCTTGGGAGTGTGGTTAACTCACCCCTACTCTACTAGCTTTAAAGCTTTCGATAGTCTCTACATTACTTTTTCTATTTTCCATCTATAGCCATATCTTACTTGCTTCGATTGCATCCCCTGTCTTATCGAAGTAACAAATATTTTATATGTTGTACTGGTCAATCCTCTGGCAATACAATGATTGTAGGCTTCTTGTCTGTTGTTAAAAATCAATCGTTCCTCACTATTTTCAGCAATAATTGTCACTTGCTCTATCATTGCCTCTGATAGCTTTTTCTTATGGTCTTCAGATTTTGGTTTTCCAGTTAATGACTTGGAGATGTTTTCTTTCCAAGAATCTGTTTTCTCGATCGACTTCATCTTTTCTATGGTCTCTGGGCTGTGTTTACTACCCGTTCTTCTTTCAATATGGTTTCTTCTTTGGTCTTCAGTCCATTTTAACCCCAATTTCTTTTTGGCTTCACTCAATCTTGCATTTTGCTCAGGAGTTCTTTTCTTACCTGTATTCGCCACCGAAATTTTTTGCTTTATTTCATCAGATAGGGCATACCCCTCCCCGCCAGGAGTCATATTGTAGTGTTGCGGATCTAAGTATGTATTGTACTTGGCAATGTAATATACTTCTCTTTCAAGTGCTTCTTCTTCGGATAAACCTTCTTCTAGAATCTCCCACCTAAACACTTCTCTAGGATATTTTCTTAGGGCGTGACAAAAAGCTGATTGTCTACCTCTTTTGCTATCCGTATAATGCTTCCTTTTTCTTTCTTTTAAAGTTGAATTTGTTTTGCCAATATACATATGCCCATTAATTTCATTAGTAACCAAATATACCAAACTCATGTGTAGTCCCCTTTCTTTTGCAAGAGGAAAATAGAAAAATAACACGGTATTACCACTATCCTTGCTACAGGACTTAGGCTCTCTTACCAGACATCTTACGTCTTTGACCGTTAGCCTCATTATTTATGAGACACCGTAGAACCACTACGTTCACAGGGTTTTTACTGAGCCTTAATTTAACCCAGCAGCCGAACCACGAGAAGTTCCTAAAATTGCATTTGCTTCATTCCAAATAATATCAATAAACTTGTTCATAGAGATGAAGTAGGCACTCATATTATAGCCACCTGCTTTAGAAATCCCTAGAATCTCTTCACATTCAACATTGACACGTTGGAAAGTTTTGAATATTGTGTATGAGTTGATTAGAAATTCATCACTAGCACCTTTCATACATAAACTAATCAAGTAGCCATCATATAGATTGTCACTTTCCCACATATCAAGAATGGCACTAAACTGATCTTCATTATCATATAGTAAATCCAAGATTTCATCACTTATAAACCATTCACTTTCTGGCGGTAATGGAATTTCCATTGGAGCTTGTTGTCGATTAATATTATATCCTTTGACACTCTCCTTAATCTTCCATGTATTCATGATACATTCATCAACAAACTCTTCACCTAGGTAGAAGTCTAAATACCCATGTAAATCTTCACTTGACATGATATAAGTAGTTTCATAGAAGTCACTTCGCTCACGTACTCCTGCTTTATCTTCATCATTATCAGAAGTTAAAAATGCCTTATGTATTGCTCGATGATCGGCAGTTAAATAGTGAGCATCTGTTGCGATTGTGGCTTGATAACCACTATCACGAATCCAACTATTTACAATCTCTTG
Organism: uncultured Mollicutes bacterium; assembly: GCA_945935945.1. The sequence continues at coordinate 109,039 of CAMESA010000001.1, forward strand.
CTCTGTAATAATCTCTTCTCCATTTTCTTCATACTTACGATAATGAGGTTGCATTTCTAAATAGAAATTCTCTTTACCAAATACATCTTGACACCAAGCGATAAAATCCTCTGCTTTGTCACATTCCTCACTTAATACGTGCTTTGCTAAGTAACCACCCAAACAAGCACTAGTTGCAACTAAATGACCTGGATTAGCACCAACAATTTCTTCAAGGTCAGTATAGAATGTTGGCTTACGTTCAATACCTCGCCATGTAAAAATTCGCATCCAAGCACGAGTTGATAATTCCTTTAATTGTCGATAACCAATATCATCTTTAGCCAATAGGATAAAGTGGTAAAATGGCACTCTCTCCTTATTTGCCATTTGTTGATTCATTTCATCTTCATCAACCAGATAAATCTCATTTCCAATGATAACTTGAAAATCCTCTGGCAGTTCGCCATTTGCTTTCAATTCCTTGCAAATTGATAAATGCTTATTAACTCCACCTAAACTCTCATGATCTGTAAATGCCACTGCTTTCTTGCCTAAACTAGATGCGTATAACATTACATCTTTGGGTTTGTTGGTTGAATCTTTAAACCCAGAAATATTTGAATAATGTGTATGCAAGTGTAAATCAACATGATAATCAATCTTCTGTGTCATTATTTCTTCTCCTTTCACTTATCTTACATTTGATATTATATACTTCGGAGTTGATAAAAGTCAACTTTAATTTTAAATTAATTTTAATTTTATGAATAATTAAGTGATAACTTGCATATAATAAAACTTTGGCAATTAAAATCTACGTCTACGTCTTGCTCCATTTGTATCAACTGGTTTAGTCGCAAATTCTTTAATACTCACTTGTGGATATGACTTGCCATTAAATTCATTAACCTCAAATGTTCCGATAATGGTTGCTTCAATCTTCTTGTTACCTATACCATCTGTACCAATCCCACGAGTTTGCTTTGCACTTTCACATACAAAATCTTTATAAACGTCAGTAGAAGTGAATGGTCGCACGAAGGTAATCTCTTCACCATTAATGTTAGTAGTAAATTTGAGCATGGTCTGAGTTTTACCTAATCGTTGAACATCGGCAGTCTCAATGACGATATTCTTCACTACGAACGATGGTTTCTCCATGCCTTTACCACCAAACATTGACATTACTTTACCAACTCGTTCAATATGACGATTTTTAAGTTTAGTAATGTCAATCTCCATATCAACATGATACACGGGTGATAAATCTTGATCTTTTAATTGTTCATTGCACCATTGTTGAAGTAGTGGAATATTGTTTGTGTCAAATGTCAAACCAAAAGCTCCTTGATGTCCATTACATTCAATTAACCCACTTTGACTTAACCAATCGTTTAAATCTTCAATAGGGAATTTATCATAGTTACGACCACTACCACCTTCCCCGTTTAACATCAATACTGGTCGCATATATTCTTGTGCCAATCTATTAGCAACCAAACCACTATGACCATCTGCAATCTTGTTAGTAGCATTAAAGATGATGACTGGATTGTTATTTAACCCCAATTGCTCAATTTCATCTTTAATCTCTTTTAACTCTTTCTTAACACTTCTGTCTTGAGCGCCTTTTAACGACTTAGCTCTACGGATAATATTAGCTTGTAAACTCTCCTCAATAGGAGTTTTATCTGGGTTGTCTTTTGTCTTCTTCAACGGTTGGTAAACTCGTGTTTCAACATGATTAGTTAATGCTTTAAACAAATCATATCTATCTTGCAAATCACCTTGTCGGAAAATTGCATTAATGATAGGAGCTACGTCCCAACCAATTGTATCAATAGTTGGATTAGATACATCTTTACGAGATGATACATCATCTAAAATAGCTTGAATTAATAAATTGTCTTTACCAAACTCTTTCAATCCTTCAAGCACTAAAAAACGACTTTCAAAATCACGCATATCTACTAAATCAGCAACCATGCCTGTTGCAACTAAATCCATATATTCATGTGCATTAGGTTTTAATCCCAATTCTTCAAAATAACGATACTCAAATTCGTCTAGGAATTTGTATACAACTCCTGGGGCAGATAAAGTTGGATTCGGATATTGCCCATCTTGGTTATTGATAACGCAAGCAGGTGTATCACTAATGTCAACATCAATTTCATGGTGGTCTAAAATGAGTAAATCAATCCCCATTTCATCTAATACTTTATGCCATTTAACATCACTAGATGAGCTATCTGGTGCAATCATTAAATTCGTATCTTTAGGAACACGAGATATAATATCTTCATTCAATCCATGTCGTTTACCCTCATTACAATCGAATGTCAAAATTGCATTTGGGAAGTTACGTTGAATCCATAGATAGACAAAAGAAGCACTCGTAAGCCCATCAGCATCAACCCTTTATACCCTCCCTTTCGGGATATTTTTAATACTCACGCTTTGTTCTATAGTTTCTTAACTTCTAAATACTTTTCATACTTTCTATCTAAATCGAATTTATGTTGATTTACTTTATATTTACTTCCTATAAAAATTCCCTCCCTTTAAGCGTGAGTGGGAGTAGACTATACCATCAACTCATTGAGCTGCCAGTTGGTAGTCGTTGCAACCTTACCCTATGTCATAACACTTAGGTCTGTGTCTCAGGATTGCCCAATCCCAACATCTTGTTACCATACCGTTGTGATTAGCAACGCCACCTTTCGCTTTCGCTAAGGCTTGGTAATGTAGGCTCTAAGGACTTCCCCTGATATTCCTGGTTCAATATAGTGTCACCACTATAAGGGACTATTGATTAATCAATAAAAATATGAATATGTGGACTCTCTTGATTCAAATGGAAATTAAACATCTCTAATCCAAAGTCCATATTCTTTAATAAATTAGGATCATGAACAACACCCTCTTGTAAATTTAAGAAGGTTGTAGGGTCATTAACCCCACGAACTTCCAATAGCTTATGCAATAATTGTTCTTCACTCAAACGGTCAATATTGGTATTTAATCTTGCTACATATTTCATCTATTCACTCTCCTATACTCCAAATAATTCTTCAAAATCTTCATCAACATCTGAGATAGTGATTTTTTTCTTCATTAAACTCTCAAACGTTTGTTTGCCCTTGTCACAGGGGGCATCCTTCATGCTCAACTCATTATCAAAGTCAATAATTAAATTAACTGTCATGTAGCTATGTAATAGCTTACAAACTTTCTTTAGCTTCTCAAAGTATGAGAACATTAATTTCTGCTCTTTAGTACCATTGTACTTTTCATCGTAGTATTCCTCACAATACTCTTTGTCCCAAGCAATAGTGACTTCACTCACACCTAACTTCAACAATTCATCTCGGTGAACATGGCTAAAATTTGTACCATAGGTTGCTAATGCAAAACATTCGCCTTGATAGTAGCTATCGACAACCATTGTTGACTTCTCACCCTCAAAGATAATAGCTTTACGTTTGGTTTTAATTGTATGTTGATTTTCATATAACCCATAAAGGGTAGTAGAGGTAGGGAATCTATAAGACTCTCCTTGAAATTCAAGTGGCATATACTTAAATCCTCTCTCTACTGTTTGTTCATCAAAATTGCGAACTCGAATACCTATGAGCTTACCATCTAAATTACGAACTGGGATAATGGCTCTGTTGTGATTGTGGTCAAATCTAAGATCAAACTTCTCTGCTGTGTAACCATCAATACCTTCTTGTTGCCAACAAAGAGGGTAAACTTCATCAAATCGACTTAATACACTATCGTCATAGAAAGTTTCAATTCTGCGTGTTTCACGTATCTTACGATTGTGAATACTCAAGAAATCCATATCTTTGTTTTCCTCAATGCCTAGATTTAAACCTCGCACTCTCTTGCGAGTATTGACATTTATCCCCAATACTTTGCCAATGGATTGCATAGCTTCTTGAAAAGTGTAGCCACTCAACTCAACTAATAAGTCAATTAGATTACCATGTGTACCACAAATGTAGCAGTGGAATTTACCGCCATCTTCACCTTCATAGTAGTAGAGTTTGTAATTGGCACTGCCATGACAAGCAGATTCAAATATTACATTCCCTTGTTTATCATGTATGTAGTTTAGATTATACAGCTCGGTTAATATATGTATAACATCATCTTTAGTTAATTTCCTTAATAAATCCTTTGCTTCCATAGGGACTCCCCCTAGTGTCTTCTACTTTTCGCTCTACCTAATCGTTTTGGTTGTTCAATTATTTCACCAGTTTCTTCATCAAATGGGAAGTCTTCATAAATCTCAACCGTATCTGACTCTAATTCATCTAGTGGGTCTGGATCGCATTGCTCTACTCCGATTTCATCGACTTCGGTTGGTTCAAAATATTTTAGATTCGCTTTTGGTAATTTCTTGCCTTTGTAGTTCCAATCAGTAGCGAACAGGTCAATTGTTCGCATATTGCCTAAATCGACATATTGCCAAATCTTAATCATCGTATCACGACCACCACGATTCTTATATAGGTTGATAACCATGTTCGGAGTGTAATCACATTTTTGGGATAATTCCTCAACATTCTTTAATTCCTTTTCAGTTGGACGGAAACAAGTGATCCCAATATCTGCCCTCATCTGCAAAGACTTGGCATCCTTAATAGCAGAAGAATCTCGAATATGGTAATCTTGACGTGCATTATCAGAAACCTGAGTGTATGCTTCAACATAAATATCAAACTCATTTGCAATTGTTTTTAATTGAGTTGATAAGTTGAACAATACCATGTCAGGTCGAACTTGCATACCTTTGGTTTGAGCAGCATACTCGGCACTTAAATTTGGTGTCAACTCTACATAGTCTAAAATGAAAGCTCCGATATTATGTTGACTAACATATTGCTCTACAATTTGATAAATGAAAGCACAGTCGTAGTTTGGCTCATTCTCTAAGTAAATTGGAGAGTTTTTAGAAATCTCCTTTGCTCGATTGACACGTTCTAGCTCTTCATCTGTTAGTTCCCAAGTTTTGATTTTATATTCATCAACACCACTAATAGTTGATAGGATAATTGGTTCAATCTCTCTATATAAATCCATCTCTGTACCCATGTATAAAGTAGGCACTGTTTGTCCATATGGGTTAGGCACGAAGTCTTTAGCTTCTTCATCCCACATTTCTTCACATGATAGAATACACAACTGCTTGACACCAATGCGAGTTTTTCCAACTCCACTATCTTTGGAAATAACACTAAATGCCCTACGTCTTGCCCCACGTACCAGTCCATCTAAAATAGGGCTAACTGTTCGCCAACCATACTCTGGAGCTTGTTTAAAACTCTCTAACAACTCATCAACACCTTCACCTGCTTTGCGTGAGTTTTCAATTCCTCTTCGAGTATAGCTCCCACGAATTGCAGACATCTTGGTTGTATAATGTTTAATCAGTGAGTTTAAGTCCATTTTATAAAATGCTTGTCGTTGCTCCTCTAAATATGAGCTTTCAATTTCTGTTTCGTCTAAAATATCACTCACATCGAACCCAATCGAGATCATGTCTCGTAGGTAAGAGTATTTTTGAACAATGCCATGATAATACTCATAGTTGCTTAAATTAGCATCTTCAATCAAAGCCAAAATCCATTCAGACATATCATCAATTTCAAAGAAACGATTGTAAGCCAAAGTTGAGTTGGCATATAGATAGTTCTCAACATCTCCCAATGTAATTTCATTTAGCCCATTGTCTGCCAATCCTTTAATTGTTTCAAATAAGATACGATGATTCTTATTTAAGAAGTAGTTAGCTTCTAATTTGTATGTCTTTGAATTTACTAGAGAAGGGTTGAGCATCAGACAACCCAACACCTTACAAGATGAACGTGGACAGTAATATCTATTTAAAACACTTTTACTATTCTTCATTAACCCCATATATTTCTCTCCTTAATCAATCAATGTTTCATCATTTACTATATCGTCTAGAAATACTCGTTCTTTTTGTTTTGGAGCAATCCTTCTCTGGTTTGAAGCGTATATTTCAATAACTTCATTTTCAATCTCAAACTCAACATTATGGTCATATGCCTCGTCATAGGTTTTGAAGAACTTCATAGCTTTGAACTCCATGTAAGGGAATATCCCCACAACTCCATATTCTTCATTGGGTTGTATTTTCTCAATCTCGTATGTATAAGTTAGCAATCTATCGAGATACCACCAATCCCATTTATTATTGCTCGACTTGGAATCTTCAATCATTTTCTTCAATTGTATCCATTCTACTTGAGTTGGTGGTCTGCCAATTACTTCTTGAAAATGCAGATAAAAATAATGTTGCTCAACTACGTCTTGAGGATATGACTGTTCAAAGCAATCATAACAATAATTCTTACGTTTGAATTTTATAATATCTACATTCTGAAATCCTTTTGTGCATACGCAACACTTGGCTTGTTTACCCATCATATCACTCCCTTTCTTTACATTTAATATTATACGCTACAAGGTTTACAAAAGTCAACCTTTTAGTCAACTTTTAATTCATTATATGTATTTTCAATACGCTCTTTAGCGATATTAAAGTAGTTTTCATCTAGCTCAATGCCGATGAATTTACGATTGGTGTTTTGACAAGCCACTCCTGTTGAACCAGAACCCATAGTAAAATCTAAAACCAACTCACCCTCGTTGGTATAGGTTTTGATTAAGTATTCTAACAATTCGACAGGTTTTTGTGTTGGGTGTACTCTATTTCTTGAATTACATTCATTTGAAAACTTGCTAACTGTTAATATGTTTTTAGGATAAGATACACTTTCATCTGTTTGAATTTTAAATTTTCCGCTTGCCATAGTAAAATATTTATCTTCTACCGTTTGAGTCATTGATGACTCTTTTTTATTTTTGTGTTTTGCTTTTAATTTCTTAGTATATTCCTCTGTGTTAATGTTCATTTGAGGATTATAGTTCACTTTATTTTTCGAGAACACCATAATATTTTCAACTATTTTTAAAGGGTGATTTTTTGCTTGGACAAAATTCCCGGCATTTATTTTATTCCAATACCACTCGTGCCTAAAATTTTTAATATTACTTAGCCTTAAATGGCTACTAAACGGCTCACTACCGAATAACACAATAGCCCCGTTAGACTTAATCAGTTTATTAAGTCGTTCCCACATAGCATCAAAAGGAATAACGTTATCCCATTTGCACGCCGTTGTCCCATATGGTGGATCGGTGATAATAGCTTCAACTTTTACTCCTTGTTCGATTAATTTATCCATAATTTCTAAACAGTCACCATTAAATAATTGAATGTTTTCCATAATCTTCTCTTCCTTTCTGTTAAAAAAACTTTACTATTAGTCAACTTTTGTAAATTTAGCTTGCAAAATTTCAAGCGTCACCTTTAATGGTGTTTCACTGAAAGCCACCATAAATAAATTACCTTCTCTCACCACCAATTCAACACCTTCTTCGTCAATAAACCTTGAACCATCTTCCGACTTTAACACTTCTTCCAATGTATATGTCTTGTTCTTTTTAGCAATGCTAATCTCAATATCTTTGTAGCTATTAAAAATTGATTTCTGATAAGCACTTTCGCTGTTCCAATGATCGTCAGAAAAATGCCAAACTGGTTTTAATGCTAGGTAATCATCGTTTTCAAAGTCCAATCGAATGCAATCAATATCATTATACTTGTTCACTCGTTGAGCAAATGTATATTCAGCACCATAACTATCAGCTTCAATCTCACCATTATCAATTACGTGACATTCAATTTCGCATCTGTCGTCATCAAGAGAATTGATACTTAATGATTCAAAACATTCAATAGGAACATCATACCATTCCATATTTTCAAAGCCAAAACTAATTGATTTAATTAATTTGATCTTCCTACCTTGTTGGACTGCATATCGACTTGACTTTGGTCGTCCTTCATATGTAATAAATTTATTGCTCATATCTCCACCTCCTGTGTGTTTCTTACATTTATAATTATATACTTATGAGATTACATAGTCAACCAAAAAGTTGATAAATTTAAACTTTTTATGTATAAAATTTGATTAGGTCGCATATGCTATATGCGAGTGGTAAAGTGGGTAAATTAAAAGAGAGGTGGTTAGCCTCTCTTAGTGGTTATGAAATTGCTTTTCTTCTTGGAATATAAGTACATAAGCCAGCCTCTTCTCCACGTCTTAGATAACGAATAACGACGCCTCTAGCTAAATTCAATTCCTCCATGATTTCACTCACCGTTTTCCCTTGGTTATATAAACCTATTGCCCTACCACATATAGATGATATTGCATTCTTATGAGCCTCATTCCAGTCAACCCCATCTAATTTTAAAACATCTGCCATCATTTTAATAATATTATTCTTCATAAACTCTTTTTCTGATTTACTGCAATTAATAATAATGTAATTTGTTATTCCATAATCCAATGCCAACTTCTTTTTAAAGTTATCATTCTCTTGTGTGATTGTAGCCGAACTGAAAGTCCAATCCCTATAATGCTGCGATCCATGTAGTTCTATGACAGTATTTAGGCTTGGAATATAGAAATCATATCTCTTCGTCCCTCTTTCAATAGATGGAATGGAAAATTGATAAACATAGTCTACACCCAATTGATTAAAAACATTTCTCACGAACTTCTCTGGGTAAGACACCCCATCTGAACAAGCTGGGCATGAGAATCTGTGAATGCTATTTAACGGTTTATCAAAAATAGTTTTGCAATCTGGACATTTGAATTTAACAATCTTTAAGCTATGCGGCTTTAATAGCTTGTCTTCCTCCTTGTTTGCCAATAGATAAAGTAGTTCGGGGTGAGAGGACATGAGGCAATTTCCATGGCAACCATTTTGACAGAATTGTTTTTGATTTCTAAATTTCTGAGCTATGCAAATCCTTTCGTCTCCGCAGTCTCTGCATTTATAAAGATGAGCAGAAGTCTTTATAGATTCTTTCGAAAAGTTGTATAACGTCCTTTTCTCCTCTATTGTCATTATTCTGACAAATTCCCAATTCTCTAAGTTGTCTCTATGTATATCATTCTTAGGAATCAATAGTTTTTCATCTTTTTGACATTCACAGATAACCTCGTGCTTGCTCATATAGTGTTTCGACTTTATAGTTTCTTCTCCACAAAACACACAGTTAAAACGATAACAAATTTCAGTAGTTGCTATTCCTAAATCTCGCTTCTCTTCTCTATTGATTTGTTCTTTAACATTCCAACGCATCATATTCTCCTTATAGGTTTGGTTTTGAATTCTGCACTCACATTTTTTAAACAGTGTATTATTGTAAGTTGAAGGTCTTTTTATCGTTTCCTCCCCACAGTGTTTACATTTAAATAATCCATACCTACTTGGTCTCCAATGCGTTAGTTTTAGCTCATCCGATTCTTCTCTTGTCAGATTTTTAATCCATTCCCAATTCTTTAGATTTTCTTCATACTTTTTCTCGTTCGTCATTATATTTATTTCCCCTTTTTTATTGTAATGTAAAAGAGAGGGATTAGCCCTCTCGATTTGCATATGTATTATTTATTTAATAAATCTTCTAATTCCTCATAAATACCTTGTAAGCTCTCAAACTGTGAAGGTTTTAATGTTTTGAAGTTGTCAACTTCACCTAAATGCTTAATGATAATTTCATCAACTGCTTCAGATTTGTCTAACTCATCTAGCTTATCCATCATTTCATATGCCTTATCTAATGCTTCATCAAAACTTAATTTAAAAGTTGATTCGTAAGCTTCATTTCGTTTTTCGATTGTTGAAGAAGTTACCCCATCTTTATCATTTTGTCTACGAATACCTTCCTCAATAACTCGAATTAATCCATCTGCTGTGAATGGGTCTAAAGAAGAATCCATTTCAATGAAACGAGAACGAGCAAAGAAATTCTCTCCTGCGAAGAAGTGAGCTTTAGATAATCCAGGTCGTCCATCTTCATCTAATGGTCGTGGTTCTAACCAAGCTACTATGTCGCAGTTTTCTACTATCGGATCAATATTGCGCTTACGGTCACCTTTTAAGTTAATGTATCCATCTTCATCAACTTGTTCATGGCAGATAAAGATAATTGTGTAGTCTAAGTTTAACAAGTCCATTAAGAAATTCACAACTAAGTTCTCCATCTTTTTATAACCTTGTCCCATAGCTCCTGCTTTTCCGATTTCTGTTACACCTGCATCTGATAAAACTCGACGTTCTGCATATTTAACCAATTTCTCTGCACCATCTACCACGATACAAACTGGTTCTTCTGTTGATTGCACAATGTTTACCCAATCTTTAGATTTTAATAATCGTAAGTGTGCTTCAATGTCTGCCCAAGAAGATGTTGGTAAAGTTAGAATGTTTGAAGTTGCTGCAAGACCTCGTTCTAATGGAATAAATACTGGGTTTGGTAATTTACTACAAACACTCGTTTTCCCACAATCGCTTCGTCCATAGATACAAATTGCTTTTCCTTTGATACTATCATTTCGAGTAGTGAATTTTGCTTTCCCTTTTGATGCTTGAGCTAATTGTTGTAAGATATTCATATACACATTTCTCCTTTATAATCCATTTAATATTTCATTTATTACTTCGTTTAACACCTCGTCAGACACGTTTCTAGCCAATCTAAGAGGTTTTATTCAATCACTAGATAAATTATAAGGGGAGGGGTTAGCTCCCCTCAGAGCTTAATTATCGACGGAATCGTGGGCGACCAGTAGTTGTTGGTGCACTTCCCTCTGCTTTTGTTTCAGTTGTTGAACTTGCATTACTACGGAATGATCCTCGACGTGCAGTTGATTCTTGTTTAGGTTCGTTTTGTTTCTCTTCCCAACGTTTTTGAGCTTCTGCAATACTTGCTTGACGTAAGTTGTAAGCATCACGAATATCATCTTCATCAAATACTTCACCATCACCTAATGGGTCTAAACCAACTAATAATAATTCACGATGAGCTTTGCGTTTAGTATTTACTGTCTTGCGTTTACGACCAAATCCTTTACGCTCTCCACCATCTTCTGGTTGAGCAACTTCTTCCTCAACGTAGTATCCATTTAACTCAACCACTGCCGACCAAGAATATCCTAATACTTCATCTGTGTAATCTAATAAATCTGCTCCTAAATCAACAGTTTCCATTTCACCATCTTCATTTTCGATTTCAAATGAACCTGCTACAAATTGAGTTTTAACACAACGAATCACTTGATTGTCTTTTGAACCATATGTATAAGGGATTGACATTGTAACGATTGCTCGTCCTGTTTCTTCATCATTGATGATTTCTGGTTTAACATCTTCTACCACACCATTTAACACCACTTCATTTTCTAAACGTGGGTTTTCTTTTGGATCATCAATAGAGATTTTAGCAAATCCTAATTCAAGTCGGAATGTTTCTTTAACTTCTCCATCTTGCGGGTAGAAATAGTCAACCATTTTTAAGTTTGTATGCCCTTGTTTATCTTTACCCCATACAGAAATTGTTGGAGTTTTAGCTAAATCTTTTGTTTTTGCGTATGTATCATATTCTCCATTAGCCATTGCCTCCAACACTTCTGTTGTACCATCAATTTTGCCATCCCAATATGAGAACATTCGTTTATTAACCTTTACAGTTGCAAACTGATTTTCACTTGTCTGAACTGTGAAATATCCATCATGAGCGTCTACTTCTTGCCCTTTTTTATCTCCCCAAGGTGCAGTAATACGTTTCTTTTTAATTTCATAACCTGCGATAACCCCTGATAATAAAACTTCATTTGCGATATCTTTTACGTTAATTGCCATATGTATATTCTCCTTCTGCCCTTCTCTCATGGGCTTCAAATTTATTTATTTGACCACTTAACGACCATGCCATTCTATTAAGTGGGAAGTTTTCTTAATGTTTATTACATTTATTATTATATACTCACAGTTGTTAAAAGTCAACTAGATTTGTAAAGTTTTTAAACTTTTTAATTACTTACGTTTCTTACCAACTTCTTCTTTCTTGATCGTTTTACCTAATTCAGATTTCACTAATGCTAAATCTGCTTGATTTAATAACATATCGTTTTTAATAACTAATTTCTTAGCATCACGTACAAATGCTACTAACTTGTTTACGCCTTCTGTTGTTACAGTTGCAGTTTGAGCTTTAGTATCAATTGTTAAAGTTGCTTGTTTTCCATTTTTTAAAGTTGTTTTCATAAGATCAATCTCCATTCAATATGTATTATTTCTAGGTAATTCCCTAGAATCAAGAGGTTAAAGTTTAACCTCTATCTTCTAATTAACTACCACATTTATTATTATATACTCTCGATTGCTAAAAGTCAACTATTTGTTTAAACTTTTTTAATTTTGTTTGAGTATTTTTTTGTTTTTGTTCACCTCACATTTATTATTATATACTCAATGTTTAGAAAAGTCAACTAGAATTTTAAAATTTAAGCAATTTTATATTCACTATTCAACTCTTTTAACTCATTGGCAATATAATCTAAGACAAAATCATATGTATATCCATCTTCTTCATAGATAGGATAAATTCTAATCTCACTACGAGGATCATTCTTATCTACAACAGCATATTCCATATGCAACCTAACAACAGTGTAATTATCCTCTAGTAGCAATTCTCGTTTAACTGTTGCATCAATAAAAGGCTTTGTGTAGATGTTATTTACATCCGATTTACTTTTTGTTGGCTTGAACTGAATAGCCAAAATAACACACTCTTTTATGTAATTATGCTTAATACCTTGTTTCTGCATACAGAACTCACAATATTCACTCAGATGTTGCTCCCATGTGTTCTGAATACGCCTATCGGTCACATTTAAAAACGTGTTGATGCTTGGGATCAGTCCATTACGAGACTTCTTCCAAATGGCTTCAAATGGTGGTTTTTTTGCTCGTTTATGCACCTTGAAATACAAATCTGGGTTCTCGGTATCATATCCAGTAAATTGCCTCAGCATTTCTTTGTCAAATCGAATAGTGATAATCTCATCCTTATAATCATCGTACTTCAAACACAGTCCCCCTTATATCCATATCCTAGGTTATAACCTAGAGTTAAGAGGCTATAATAACCTCTATTCTCTATTTTACAACTAAATATGCTTCTCTTGTAGCGTACTATATTTAGATTGAAATATGAATTGCATTTCTACGATCAATCCCAATCTCTCCCCAATCTTTTCATTCTCCAAAAGCAATTCTTCATAATACTTAATAGCCCCACTAGAACTTTCAAAATCTTTGTGTTTAATAGGTATGCGTCTACCATCTGATTTACGCTCTTTCAAACAAACTCGATATATTGGTCTACGCTCTTTTTCTTCCTTAGCCAATACTACTCACCTCGCTTAGAAGCCGTTAATAAAGCCATAATCAGCACTCCAAAGAATCCTCCAACCATCATTCCCAATATGAACATACGTTCACCCCTATTCAAAAGTTTTTAATATATCTTCGATTAATTCAACTTGATATGTTCTCCACTCATGGTCTTTTGCATACTCAATAATCGCTTCTCTATCATCTGAGAAATAAGAATCAATTTGTGGCTCTGCAATCCAACCTTCCTCTTTCAACTCACAAGGCTTGAAATAAACATTAATACCAATCCACTTCTTGCCCATAGCGTTGCCTTTCTTAGCTTCGCTAAGGACTTTATAATTTATGTATTCTAATAATTGTGTCTCCTCTACTCTCATACAATCACCTACTTAATAACAATAGTAATTTCTTTTGTATCTTGTTCAACTTCTGTGTGTGTACCTTTTACTCCAAAATAACGAGCTGAGTTGGGTAGCTTAATATTCACACTACGATTAATAGCATTGGCTTTAGCTATCACCCTATTTAGCTTTTCTATTGCTTCAATAATTTCTAACTCGACAATAGAGTTTAAATCATTAGCCATTTTGAAGAAATCTTGTTGTTGATTCACTGGTGCTGCACAATATGGTGCTTCTGTCTTAATCGTTTCTCTGACTAGTCCCTCAAACCTAGATTGCATTTCTTTTAATATTTCACTCAAACTAGGTAGTTCACCGTTATCTTGAATAGTCACGTTTTCGGCAGTTTCTTCTTTTGCACGTTGAGCAACTAGCCAATCAATATCAACCATATTATATGGAATCCAATCATATTGGCATTCCACTTCTCCCCACTTACATTTTAAACTGCAATCATTACAGTCATTTTCCAAAATACCATAATAAAGACTGTCTTGTTTTGTGTAGCTATCACTAAATGTGCCTTCAATCGATTTAACTCTATATTCAATACCCCATTCTTCTAAATCATCACGAAGTTTAATCATGTCACCTGGTTTAACTCCACTGACCAACTCAATCATTTCTTCATAGGTTAAATCTGCTTTCACATTTCCAAATGTAGTATCTAACATCTATACCTCTCCTTATGTATTACCCTAAATAGTCTTTAACTTGCTGAAGTACGTTGCCTTCAAGGTCTAATTTACGTGAACTATATACTTCACTACCTTTTTCACGTCTATTCTTTCGATATTCGCATTCACGAACTTTATTTTCATAATAATACCCAATATGACCAAATCCATCAGATACTTTATTAATAGCATCTTGTAATAACTCGATCTCGTCTGTAACCTCTCTACGCTCTTTACTTAGCAGGTGATAAGCTTTAGCTAAGTTATAAGCATTGGTAGGTGTTACTTCTTCATTTTCTAATTGATGCTGAATATCGCTTCTCATTAAATTCACATCGTTTTGTCGCTCTCTCAACTCTTTAATATGTAGGTGCATTTCTGTCACTGTTTCTGCCATCATTTCAATTAACTCTAAACTTTTACACATGATTCTTTATGTCTCCTTAGGGAAATTAACTAAACTTGCTTATTACCTAGCGCATTTCCTAAAGCTTTAATAATTTCATTTACCGTTGTTTTCTTCATAAAATATCTCTCCTTAATTAATTCTTACATTTACTATTATATACTTACCGTTGGATAAAGTCAACTACAAAATTCAACTTTTATCAACTTTTAGTGGATATAAGTGTGACATAAAGCCACACTTATAGAATGATACTACTGTAAAGCTACATCAGAAATATCATCGAATGTTTCATTCTTTATATAATCTTCATAATATGCCCAACTTAATTTCTCACCTGTATCTGGATGCCTCCCAGCGGTTTTTGTTTTCCCTCTACAATTTGTTTTTACATTACCTTTGCACCATTTGGAAGCCAAACTAGCCGATTCAAAAACTATACTTGGGTAAGTTAAACAAACCACCTTTTTACCTGGCGGTGTATATTTACCTGTTTTGCTCCAATGTGAGTCGACCATTTTCTTTTTGCTTCCTTCTGACATTTTTGTGCTATATTCAGGTATATCAAATATTGCTCTGAGTTCTGAGGCTTTTGGCTTCGAAATGATAAATTCTTCATATTCCTCCTTTGTAATACTTAGCCACTGATAGCCATAAGCACTTCTCTGCTCACCTTTGTAAGCCTTTCTTATGGAAGAAGGATCTATTCCTAAATCTTCCTGCGCTTTTATTGGAGATTTATATAATATGACTTCTTCATCATTAATACTTAAACCGGCAATCCAATTTTTATCAATATAAGGATTTTGATTCCCTAGTCTGTCTAGAACTTCCTTCGCATTAACTGAATTTTCAACTAAGATACAATTCTCTATTGAATATATTTTATTGTTCTTAATTTTAATATCCTTATCTAAATGCCACTTCTTATTTGGGTATTTAAGCCATTCCTCATACCCTTCTATTTCGTTAAAGTGTTCATAAAAATACGCAAACTCCAGCCATTTTTCATCCACTTCACTTTCAATATAAGAGGGATGGGTAGCGTGTACTTTATCATTGTAGCATCTATTAATCATACTACTCCAATGGACGTACTCTCTTAAAATCTGACCGTTTTCATCAACAGTTCTAGCCGGATTACCATCTGATAGATAGCCTAAATACCCCATACCACAAACAGTTCTTTCATATCTATTCTTTTTCATAGTCTACCCCAATTCAGTTATATCTTCATAATCTTTATCACTTCTAATACGAGCTTTCCATGTTGGGAAACGCAGTCCATAGTCGCCACTTTGAGAATTACGTGAGACCTCAAACAGTTGAATTTCAATAACTTTACCAATAATTTCTTCTGGATGACTCCAGTAATATATACGTTCTTCATCTGAAAAACCTGAACCAAGTTGGCAAGAATATTCTTGTTTTTTATATTTAAAAATTATTTCAAGTCCACCCAACTTACCTTTGTGTTTTCCTGTCCCTTCATAAACGTCTGTCACATAGACTTCAGCATCTAGAAATGATTTAACTTTCAATAAGGATTTTGTTCTTTTTGTTTCATAAGGGCAGTCAAGGTTAATCATCAATCCTTCTCCCCCTTCTGTTTCCACTCGTTCCAATAATTCTGTAATTCTCTCTTCCGTTCCCACACCATAGAAAAGTAGAGGTACTTTTATCACCTTTTCAAAAGAATAACTACTAAATACTTCTTCTAACAATTCTCGTCTGTTAGAATATTTCCACTTTGTTTTGCCTTTCAAAAACTCCTCCTCTGGAATTACATCAAATACATGATAAACCAAACGTTTTTTATCTTTATGTTCTCCTTTTTTGCGAGCTATGCTTGAAGTTAAACTATATAAGTCTAAGCTGTTTTTACCCTCAACATACTCATGCACTAACTCCCCGTCTAAAATACAGGTTTTACCAGTTTTCTCTCTGATTAGACTTATTAATCTTTCACAATCAGGCACCAAATGTTTTACACCTTCAAATTCCTGCCCTTTCCTACTTAGAAAAATTTTATTTGAGGGAGCATATATGCATCTAAAACCATCCATTTTTGGTGTAACATAGATATTTTTGTTCTCAACGTGTTTAAAACCAACTTTTGATAACGATTCGGCTAATTGCACATTAAATTCTGGCACAAGACCTTTCCATACTTTATTAATAGATTTAGCATTAACACCAATCTTTAAATCCTTAAACAAAATACCTTTAATCAATTCACGATATTCACTAGGCACTTGATTTTCAATATATGACTTCGTAGATAAACGTAATAAATCATTAATATTGCTTGATGATAGCTTATCAAACATTTCAAATGTGTCGCTAAAAATTGAATTGCTCACTACATTAACACCTTCATAAACTTGCTCTGAGATGCCGTACTTTTTAAAAGTATCATATGTGTAGTTTAGTACCTTACAAATCATCTTTTCATCTTCATGTCCAATATATGACTTCAAGATGGCTAATTTGTCCTTATTACTATTTGTTGCTTTTAATTTGTTTACTACTTCTAACACTGTGTCTAATTGACTCCAATTCATAGAACAACCTCCCCTTTTACCTATGTTAAGAACCTCTCTCGTTCTTACATTTATTATTATATACACTCTATTGATATAAGTCAACTACTTTTTATAAAAAGTTTAAATTTATCAATTTTAGTGTCTTATGTGTAAATTGCCATATCAACTTACTTCCTTATTGTAGCATAATAATTAAATACAAGTAAATATATTTTATACAATAATAGGCATAAATCCCATAATTGTGAATATCATTTTAACATGAACGAGGTAATAACTTTTACAACAAAGTGAATAATGTTACATAAAAAAGTAATAATTAGAAACTTGGCTACATAGGATTTAACATAGAGAAAATCAAGGGAGATGATAAGATGGTTAATTATTCAAGTTTAAAGGAGAGAGAAGTGTATAAAGTATTTGGAGATTGTGGTAACAGCGTTACGAAAGTAGATATTTACGATCCATTAGGTGACGTAAATCGTATTGCAATTCCTACCTTGCTTTCAGTTGGGGAGGATAGAATGTATCAAGGTAGCTACATAGTGCGTGACTATGAAGGTGAAAATTATGTAGTTGGTGATGAAAATAAATCAGTAAATACTAATATCTTGCTATCCAAAATGGACTTGACTCACAAGTTAGCCCTATTCGTAGCAATTCATCAATCTGTCCCAAATGGGGCTAGAGTTGAGCTTTATGTTGGACTACCAATTCATTCATTCTATAATGCTGATTATCGTAAAGAATATATTGAGTTTTACTCAGATGGTGAGGTAACACTAAATGTTAATAACATTACAAAAACATTTACCATCACAAATGTAATTGCCATGCCAGAGTCAGTGGGTCACGTATTCAACTATCCAACAAATTCATTGGTGGGCGTAGTAGATATTGGATATACAACTATTGACGCAGCAGTATTCAAAGATTGCGCTCCAATACTTGAGACAGTATTCTCATTAGTTGATGGTGCTAATCCATTTAAGATTAGCGTGCGTGATACATTAAACAAAGAATTGCTACTTAATATTCAAGCATATCAAATGGATGAAATCTTACTAGATGGAATGTATGGAGCTAAATCAGAACAAGCAAAAGAAATTATTCATGAGTGTAAAGTATCTTATCTGCGAAAAATTGTGCACGAGATGTTAAAGCATAAATGGGAAATTCAATCATTGCCAATTGTGTTTACTGGTGGAGGATCACTATTGTTACAAGAGGTGATTAATGAATATGAAACATTTTCAGTGTCAGAAAATTGTATTTTTGATAATTTAGATGGTTTTGGAGAAATGGGGTTGATTTTAAGTGAATGATAAAAATAAAAAGATGCCCAAACGAATAACGTTGAGCATCCCTAAAGGATATGAAAATGAATATGAGTTTTTAGATAAACAAATCAATAAATCTCAATATATTTGGAGTTTGATACGGAAAGATATGGAGCAAACTTCCACCGACAACAAAATTTTAGAAATTGTTTACCAGGCTATGACCAATCTTACACCTGGTACAATGGTGGGTAATTCACAACAACATTTACAGCCTTCAACAAAGAAAACTGTAAATTTAGACGAATCAAAGCTTAAAAAGGGAGCTATGAGCATACTTCAACAATAGGGTATGAGGTGAGCCAAATTGCATCTCGTTTTAGCCCTTGCTTACGGCTTACGCTCGTTAAGCTTAGTGCTTACACGATAAGCATATGCTTGGCACTTCGCAAATTATACCACTTCTGTCGATTTTTACAACATTTACACAATTTAATATTTTTAATTGCTTATTTATTCTAAAAGAATAAATAGCACCTCTTAAAGAGGAAGTTGACTAAATACCCAAAGTCCGAGTGAAATCCATAAATATACATTCATCAATATTACCTCCTTCGTTTTAACTTATAATCATATTATCAACCACTTGGACTTCATTTATACATTGAGGAGGAATAAAAATGGAATTTTTAATAAAAACTTTAATGACTATTGTAGCGACTACAATGGTTTGTCGAAAAGAAATGATTCAGATTTATAATGAAGTCAAAGCGTCAAGAGAGGATGAGTAAAATGAAAATTAGTGCTTTCTATGTAACGAAAAATGGTAGAACAATAGATGAGAAAGATGTAGTGATGGTTGTCTCTAGTGCAACTAAAACAATCGCAATTACAAGCTGTGGAGCATATGCTTTGCCAATTTTAAAAGACTCAATGCCATTAACTGGAATTGTTGCTCAAGCTTCAAGTTTGGAAGAAACTGGAACTGCTATTGCCGACGCTTTTGACCCATTGATTCATACATTGCAAGATTTAGCTGAACCTTTCTCATTAGCTTTTTGCTTAAAGGGTATCTTCATGAAAATGCAAGGACATGAAGCAGAAGGGAATAAAGCAATGAAAAATTCAATTTATGGTTATTTAACGGTGCAATTCCTACCTCAAATGTATGACTTACTAAAAGCGATTAAATTTTAGGAGGGATAAATATGGCTATTTTAAATTGGTTACTGAATCAAATTGTCGGTATTCTTCAATGGTTGATTGAGAAAGGCGTAGTTTTAATTCTGCATGGAGTTGGAGGGTTCTCACGCTTTATGACTGAACAATGTCATGAAGCCTTCCTCCTCTTTGGACTAATTGGAATATTCTTCATTATGGCGAATGGCAAGAAAATAGGTACTCGTATGATTAACCTATCATTCCTATCATTCATCATCATGAAAGTGTTGGGAGTGTGTTTATAATGTTGCTTAAAAACAATACTTTAGTCAAACGAGATGAAATGATAACATATAAAATCACCCCAGACTTTGGAGTGAGTAATTCAAAGAATGAAATTATCACAAGTGCAATTACCAATATATACAAATCACCAAGTAGTAGACTATCCCTAACCAATCTTAACTATACAAAACCTAGTCGTGTTTACTTTAATATTGTGCTAGAAGATAAAAATGCTAATTTCTACCTTTCAGTGCCTAGTAAGTATGAAGATTTATTTCAAGGTAAAATGTCATCTTGTTGGAAGAAATCTGGGATTGATGTTGTAGAAGATACTTCATTCTTAAAACTTCCCTTCAAATCAACTGTTGGAGGGGAGTTGATTCTTAAAGATTATAATTTCAAAACTATTGCGACAAGCCTATCTGATAGCTCACATCTAAACTCAATCTTCCAACTCATGAGATCAATGGGTGATGGAGATAAAGTTGTTATCAATATTGCCATTGAGCCTATGACACGAGTGAATTGGAATAATATAGCACAGGAAGAAATAAAAAATGAAAGAAATGGTAAACCTCGATTGGATATGGATTCTATTCAAGAATATCTGCTCAAAAAGGGATTTGAAGGTATGAATACTGCACTAGACCTATATATTGAGTATCGTTTATTACCTGTTGAAGCTATATTGGGATTGCTAGGTGGAGATGATAAGGTGATGGATTTAGAGAAATCCAAAGCTAAGAAACCATCCAATGAAGAACGCAATATGGGTCGTCCTAATGTATCTGCACTCAAAAGAAATTCAGATGTGGCTAAATGTCGCATTACTATTTTATCATCAAGCACCGATTTATCGAGAGCAAATATTAATCTATTGTCAGTGGCAGAAAGCTACAAAGAATTAAATGATGAAAATGAATTTGTACTAAAACCTTTAAGTGCAAAACGTACTCCTAATAGAATTAGAGAGATTAGATACTTTGATGTGTCACCAAACAATTCATGTATATTATCTACAAAAGAGTTGGCTAAATTGATTCAATTACCACCTAAACAAGCTCAACGTGACTTTAAGATTAAAGCTATTGATGAGTTGGAAAATGACATTCCAAGAGAAATTACAAATAGCAATGGAATTCCATTTGCCTATACGAAACAAAGAGGTAGAGAGCTGCAAACATATAGATCAATGGATAAATCGTTGGCTTCGTTACCGATAATTTTAACAGGAGCACAAGGAAGTGGAAAAACCTCTTTCATGAAATTGATAACCTATGAAAATTATAAAAAGGGAATTTCAAACCTGGTTATTGACATCTTAGAGGATTGCAAGATTGCTAAATTCTGTAGAGAAAACATTCCTCAAAAGGACAGAATTGATATAGATATATCTTTGGAAAATACAAAAAATATCCCTTCTTTATCTTTCAACGAAGTGTCAAGTCTAATTACTGAGGATATGGATTCATTTAAACGTATCTCTCTAGCTAGTAATATCGCAGAGCAAGTGGAAATCATTGTTGATAGCATTGCCGACAATACCAACGGTAAGCTAACAGATGCTATGGTTCGCTACCTATATAGTGCCTCTATGGTAACTTTCATTAGACCTCAAGCAACATTAAATGATGTATTTGATGTTCTTAGATATCCTAACAAAAGGGATAAAGCTATCGCCTATGCTAAAGCAAGTGGTTGTTTCAATGATGATATGTCCATCATTGAAAATCTATATCATCTTGACAAAGTGGTTGAAAGAACAGAAATTGTGGGGATGGATGATAAAGGTAAGCCAATTAAAGAGAAAACAACTGAAATAGTCAATAACGACACTTTAATAACTGGCATTAACAATCGTGTTACTCAATTAGAGAAAAATCCTTATATTAAGAAAATGCTCAAACAAAAGCCGAGCCCGAATGAAAACTTTATTAAATATATTGAAGAGGGGAAAACGATAGTGCTCTCTATGGTACAGTACGAATTTCCATCTGAGAAAATGAGGGACTTAATAGCCACATTCTACACTTGTCGTCTATGGTTGGCTGCTCAAGTTAGAAAGGATAATGAAAATGCCAATGTTTGCACCATTGTGTTAGACGAGGTGTATACAATCAAAGGCACTATGGAATTAATGAAAAATTATTTGAGCCAGTGGAGACGCCACCGTCTGGGGCTGTTGTCCAGTTGTCATCATTTATCACAGTTCTCGTCATCTGTATGGCAAACTATTAAATCATGTGGAACTTCCTACGTATTACTGCAAGGGACAGAAAAGGAACAAGCTGAATTACTCAAAGAGGAAATGTTGCCATTTGGGGTTGAAGACTTACTGAATTTGAAAAGATATCATGGAATATTTATTCAGAAATATGAGAATGGGTATGCTAAGTATATTGGAAAAGTGCCCAACTTAGACAATATAATCAAACAAAATAAAAGTGAAACAAAATAAAAAGGACTAGAGGGGCTAAATTCTAGTCCTTTTATATAAGGATTAAAAAAGTGTGAAGCATTACTGTGAGTGGTTGATTAAAAGGTAAAAGTAGGCAATTTTAAATTGATGTATATGCTAATCGGAACATTGGCACATTTTTATCACAGTTACTTGTTACCACACACTACTATAATGCACAGATTATTTGATTATATACACTCACATTTTAAAATAATACAATCATTAATACCAAAAAGGACTAGATTACTCTAGTCCTTGTGTGGTCTCTTATCTCACTATTTATTGCTAAATAATTTATAAATCTCTTTTAATTCCAATGGAGTATATTCCCTTATTTTAACTCCAACTAATTGACGTTCAAGAGCTACGATTGAATCAATAAATACACCAAATCTCTCAATAGCCTCTTCAACGTGTTTTGGTTTGCTACTGTAAATTGTTAAAGGATTGAATACCGTATCATAATCTATGAAAGCATGACCATCAGTATAGCCAATGGTGTATCCACCCTTGCCAAACAGTAATGAACCTTTAATCTCATAGAACTCATATAGATTTCTATGTAGCTTTCCTTTTTGATTTAATAACTTAGATGTTAGTAGATTTAATGTTAATGTTTTAGCTAGAGATGGATATTGCTCAAAAGAATCTGTAACATCACCAGCAGGTAGCAACATCCACCCTTCGCTAGTCAATTCATCCAATTCTAACCAACATTCTGAGCCATCATCAAAAACAATTTCACCTGCCTCATCAACTCGAATAAAACAATTAGGTTGCCAAGACTCGTGTTGAGCTTTACCCCCTAAAGTAATGTGCTTATAAGCATCACACCAACGCACTTTATCTCCCATCATATATTATCTCTCCTTATGACCACATTTTTAATTTTATATGAAACATTTGTTTGAGTCAACTAAAATTTGCAAATTATGTATTTATTCGACAATTGTCCAATTATCATTACCTAAGAAATTGTCACGTAGTAATTTAACGATAATGTCTCCTACTGAATTATAACTATCAGAAACAAGACCGCGATTCGTATTTATTAAATAGTAGTCTACCTCAATATCAAAGGCAATAGAAGTTCCAATCATGTAAATATCTCCCTCATCACTTTTAACCTTTGAACCCACTTTTAAATTTAATAATGCTTCAATATTGTCTAATGTTTCATCTTGATATGCAATAATATCGTCTTTAGTGTATGCCATTATTTCACTTCCTCTTCTTCTTTATTTTCTTTAGCTTGTTCCATTTCCTCATGTAATGCTTTGGCGAATTCTTGCCAATCCTCATCAGTCATATTCATGTATTGGTCTGCTAATGTTTTTGACATTTTATTCACCTTTTGCTCTTTTAATTGCTCCTTAATCTTATTCTTTTTGTATTGTCTATAGTTTGTATTTGCCATACTCTATCCTTCCTTTCTATTCTGCTTCTTCCATATACAAGTGTTTGTCTTGCTCCCATTCTTCTGAATCGGCAATATAAAACCCCAACAGCCCGTACTGTCTACTACTCACAAAATGTGGCTTTCCTTCTATTTTACCATTTCCATTGGCTATCCTTAGTATCAATGTGTTATCTTTGTAACCAAATAGTTTGGCTATTTCTGCTGTTTTACCTTTGGTTAATATCTTATTGTCCTTAATCACTACAATTGTACGTGTATTTGTTTGCCTTATGTAGGTACACAATCCAAGTTCTTCGCCCTTGCTCAGATATCTTCCGATAGTTGTATCACATAGCCCAAATTGATCTGCTATCTCAACAGTGTTGTCACCGGTTTTATTGTAATAATTTATAACTTCAATCATTAAACTATTGGTTGCTTTCATTGATATGTCCTTCCAATTTACGTTGCTTAGGTCAAATAAAACGCTCAGTTTTGAATTCATAATTGAACTTCTTATCCACTCCATTTCAGACTTTCTGCAATCTAAAGCTATGTAGTCATATCCTTTTGAAATGGCTAAATCCATCTTATACCTATCGTTCTCTTGCTCTTCTTCGAGGGTTCTCTTCCCAAATCCCCTCTCATAATGTTGTGCTCCATGTGTCTCTATAATGAGTTCAACTGATGGGACGTAGAAGTCATATCTCACTCCCTCATTCCCTATTTTAAATTGTGCTTTGAAGCTAACACCTAATTCAGCCAATAAGTTAGCCATAAATTTCTCTGCATAAGAAAATCCATCTGAGCAGTAAGAACAAGAAAATCCTTCTCTTAACAATCTTCTTGGTGTCATTTCTTTCAAGCCCCCACAGTTTGGGCAAATCATCTTTAATTTTTTATTTACGCCAATCTTATACTTGTATACATCTTCATCATTGGCGAAATACTTAATAAGATGGGGATGTGTTGTTGCAATATCGTCAACCCCACCTATAGGGGTTCTCCTTGTTGGTATAGAGCCATGACATCCATTATAGCATTTAATCGCCTTTCTTTTTAATTCTTTCGTTATTACATTTCTTGTTGCCCCACAACTTTTACACTTCTGTATAGATAAGTAATTCTTTGTGATTGTAGTTAAATTTGTCATTTTTCCACATTCTTCATCTGTATAATATCTAATTAGCTCCCACCGTTCTTCGTTTATTTGCTGTATCTCTTCCCTTTTAATAGCTATAACACTCCTTTGTTCTCTAAGTATGTCGATATTGCATATGCGGCATGGTCGCTTGTGGGCGGATTTGTTATGGTGTAGTCCACAATTTCTTTGGCATCTTTAAACTGTATTTCATCATCATTGATACGTCTCATGGCTTCTTGTAATACCTCGTAGGTCATTCTATCTCGATCTAAATAACGTTGCACACGAATATTAACATCTACATCAATGAAGAATGAAGCAATCTTGATGTCAGTATCTTGATAATACTCTTTCAACTCTTGAAGTCCATTAATGTCAAGAATCATGATAAGATGACCTTCGGATAATTTATCGCTAATCTCTGCTTCACTCATGCCATAGAACCAAGTATTACCATCTGCAACTTGGTATGACCTTGTTTCAACAAATGAGCCATTGCTATACATACCCTCAAATTCTGCATCATCAATGAAATAATATTCTCGACCATTGACTTCATTCTTACGCATAGGGCGAGTAGTGTGAGATACACAAGTTTGTAGGTTTGAGTATTTGCCTACTAGATTGTTTAGTGTTGTATCTTTGCCACTTGCCCCTTTTCCACATAGTACAATAATTGAATTATTCACAGATATTCCTCCTATAATTGAAAAATTGGTGTAATGCCTTTTAGGTAGTTCATAATCTTTTTAGTTGTTCTTAATGAAAATGGTGATTTATCATACTTACGAATGAAATTGATAAAATCTTCACCTTCATATAAATCTATGTATTCTTTGGTTAATTCTATTGTATTATTGGTTTTAAAATATGACTTACCTTGACACCGTTCTTCATTTAGCATTTCCTCAAATTCAAATGTACGATTCCACACACTCAATACTTTACCTGTCATCATTGAGTATGAAGCGTAGGTTGTAAATTTCTTTCTATATTGTCCTTTAGTTGCATAACTAATCAAGAATTTAATATCTTGTGTTTCTGGACTGAATTGCACACCGTACAAATCTCCCTCTCGGACAACATATTGAATTTTACCTTTGCTTAATTTTCTTGATTTCATTCGATCTTCTGCATGATTTGTAAAATGCACTCCATTTTTGAATACTGCATCATTTAGCAATGTCATGTAGTATCGTAATTCAACCTCTGTCATATCCTCCTTATACCTTGTCGGTATAATTGCTTTTCTACTCATTTTCTCTCTTCCTCCTATTACACAGCCTTTCTTTAGTTTCCCTCTACATTTACTATTGTATACTCTAGGTTGATAAAAGTCAACCAAATTTCCAAACTTTTAAAAATAAATTTAAACCCCAATTTCAGCTCGTCTAAGAGGTCTCAACTTATAACGTTCCAACTTATCAAGACTCTACCCATTTCCTCTTAGACGAGTTTATATTCATCCTAGACACTATTCTACAAATGATAGAATAGAATATTGCTCATTCCATAGCAGATAATAAGTGCAACAACCCATAATCCCAAACAAATAATTGATTGTTTTAATCTCTCCATTTTTATTCTCTCCCTTATTCACTCTTCAAAAGTTCATCAATCTCATCTCTCAGACTTTTTAATTCATTTTTTGATAACCACATAGTTATTGTGTCGTCCACGTAATCAACAATCTTAATTTCTGCAAACACATTTGCGCTAGACACAATTCTTCTTTCTACATTAACTTCTCCATATCTATTCTTTGCCATATTAACCTCTCCTTACATTAATTTGAAAGTTTTACAACAATCTTTACAAGTTGTCTACAATAATTGG
>CAMESA010000002.1 GCA_945935945.1 uncultured Mollicutes bacterium
AATTGGACTGAGGTAACGCTTACTTCTGCTACTTGGGGTGACTGTGCTTATGGTAATGGAACTTATGTTCTTATAAATACTCGTCAAGGTGCAGGAAAAGTAGCTATTTCCCAAAATGGGATTGATTGGACAATACAAACTTTATATTCTAGTAGTGCAAATAGAATAACTGGAATTGCTTTTGGAAATGGAACTTTTGTTGCTGTTCATGATATAGTTGGCGGACAACAACTTTACTATTCTGAAGATAATGGTTCTACTTGGAAGGCTGATTATAATATAGATCCTTCTTATAAAATGGGTTACCCTGTATTTTCAAAAGGTAAATTTATTGTAACTGGTTATAATTCAAATAAAGCAGCTTACTCTACTAATGGAAAAAATTGGACTACTGTTGATTTGCCTTCTAGCGGAGCTTGGTATTTGAATCGTGCTACAGAAAACGCATTTCTTATTTGGGCTACGAATACGACTACAGCAGCTTATTCTGCTGATGGAATAACTTGGCATTCTGTAAGTTTACCTACTGTACCTTCTGCTTATTTTCCATATTCTTGCTTTAACAAATTTATTTTCAAAAATGGTGGTAAAGATCTGTATTATAGTAGTGATGGAAACAATTGGGCTTCATTAGATTTGGGGAATAACTTTGCTTCAAGTACAAATATTTTTAACACCTGTAAAAAAGGAATGATTACAGCATCAAAGACTACAACAGATTATGCTACTTTAGGAGATATCTTTAATCAAGTATACACCTTAGACACAACTCCTACAACAGTTTCAACAGTCTATTCAGCACCTAACACAACATCTGCATTAACAATTACAAGTGTTGGTACAGGTTCGATTACATTATCTGATGACAACACTTATACTTATACAAGTTCAGGTGATGTTACTACTTATCAAACAATTGGTGATGCTTATCCAAACTACTTAGCAAACATCAATGGTATAGGTGTAAAGATCGGTAACACGTTGATTGCTGATAAAACTACACTTGACACAGTACCTAAGCAAGGGTCTACAAACGCTATTACATCTGGTGCAGTATATGAAGTACTTGGAAACTTAGAAACAGCTTTATACAACTTCAATTCTGGTACATCTAAATAATGAAAGGATAACAATTATGGCAATAAAAGACTACAGTTTTCCAGGTATATATCCACAAAACGATTTGATGAGACAGAAAAAACCTGGTCTCAAGACAAGTGAGTATTTTAAAGCATTATATGATGGGAAATTAGATAAGAAAACTACACCAAACACTTTTTATGCTGTTGATGAGAATGGACATCAGATAATGGTGGATATCAACAACGTTATCAATATTGAGGATAAAGTTATTCAAATTTTGGATGCTAGAGATGCTCCTGCTGATAACAAACAATATGCTCGTGAAAATAAGCAATGGCAAGAAGTTGATCTATATAAGGTGATTTTAAAAGATACTCTTGTTAATACAACTGATTGGATTGAGAATGGTGGATCAGCTGATTATCCATATGAATACCGTATATATCACAAAGATATTAAGAGTGAATATGTGCCAGAAGTTATATTTACAGAAGCAGATGCCTTGAAATGTAATTTTTCTCCAGTTTGTGAAAGTTTTGATGGATATGTGTCTATATACGCACACGAAATCCCAGAAACTGAAATTGTTGTACCTGTGATAACTTTACAGTAATTAAGTTCTAAAATATACACAGTGTACATAAGATTTTGGAAAAGAAACAATGCTTGGTCAATCTAATACAAATACGATAGCTACTTATATAAAAATAGAAAATGAAGACATTACTGTTACTCAAAACGGTGTATATGAAGCTAGTGAAGAATATACTGGATTAGGTACTGTAACTGTCCAAGTTGATTCTGTTAATAATCAAGATAAGACAGTATATCCAACAATTTATCAACAAATAGTACAAGCAGATCAAGGATATAGTGGACTTGGTACTGTAACAATTACACCTGTGACATATGATGTTGATAACAATATACAACCTGGAAATATTAAATCTGGCGTGAATATTTTAGGTGTTCAAGGTAGTGTAACAGAATTAAATGGAACATCTTTATCTATAACACCTACTGCAGCTTCTCAATCTCATACTCCAACTGCTCCAAATAATGCGTTTACATCTGTTTCAGTTGCAGGTGATCAAAATTTAGTAGCTGGGAATATCGTTAAAGATGTTACGATTTTCGGTGTAACGGGTAGTTATGAAGGACAAATTATAAATAATCAAAATATTACAATTCAACCTTCAACAACTCAAGAAATATACACTGCTGATGTTGGTTACACAGGTTTAGGTACGGTCACAGCAGCCCCAGTTACAGCAGCTATTGACGAAAACATTGTGGCTGGAAATATTGCAAAAGATGTTACGATACTTGGGGTTACTGGTACATATGAGGGTACTGTAATAAATAATCAAAACAAATCCGTAACAGTTGATGGTACATATACTCCTGATCCAGAATATACAGGATTAGGAGAAGTTGTAGTTACTGCTGGTGCTGTAGTTGCTGCAAATATCGAAGCACAATTACATGAAATCAATTCTGGTACTTCTTGAGATGGATTATATTATGATGAATAATCAGGGGTTTTAGAAGAAGATTCAGGTTTAGAACCAGGAATGTAAAAAGTTATAAAACTATTATAAATAAATAGTTCTAAAAATTATATTCAAGTTTTAATTTTAATTTGTACAATCTAGTTTTTATATAAGAGTTTAAATAATTTAATTGGTTAAAAAAAGGAAAGATTTAAATATGAAATACACAAATCGTTTAAAAGCACGTTTGGCTAGAGAAAAATTGGCTGAAGCTGCAAAAGAAGGTAGAAACTGGATTGTTACTCGCAAGCTCATTCTGGAAACAGAAGAAGGTGATATGGATTTCGATGCTGGTGACAATGTAGAAATCGGTGCAACAGATGATGGTGATATGGCTGTAAAAGGTCAAGCTGCAGTTGTTGTTATTTCTGACGAAGATATAGCTAAAAAAATTGCAGATATAGTTGTTAATGCAGATGAATTGAGTGACGTTGAATTCGAAGATCGTTCTGCTTTAGATGCTCTTGGTGATGGTGAAGATATGGATCAAGTGGTCGATGACTTGGCTGACGCTGAACCTGCTGAAGGTGAAGATAATGATGCTGAGGGTGACATTGAAGTTCCTATGGTTAAGCCTGATCAGAAAGAATCTGTAGCTGATAAGTTCGCTAAATTCAGTGAAAATCGTATGAATCCGAAGAAATTTTATGCTTGTGAATCTATTTTGGTTGATGAAGAATCTGATGACGCTTTAAACATGTTTGCAATCAAAGTTCCTGGTGTTATGAAAGAAAACTTCAATGACTATAAAGAATTTACAAAGCGTGTTTCTGAATTGAAAGGTTCTATTCAACCTGGTGTTCGTGAAATCGCTTTAACAGAAGCTGGTAAAGTTATGGGTTGCTATGATACTGAATGCAATGAAGGTACTTTATATCCTGAAACATCATTTGAAAGTGCTGAAGAAATGGATGACTTCAATAGTGAGCCTGCTAATTTGATGGATAATGAATTAGGCTATGATGAAGGTGCTCCGATGGATGATACTGTAGAAGACGCTGAATTCGATGAATGCTTTGAATCTGTTCTGAAAGCTTATGAAGAATCAGCTAAATCTGGTAGTGATTATATGAAATTAGCAGAAAGCCTCGAAGCAATGAAACTTAACGAAAACCATATTGGTGAAGTTGTTTCTTCTTTCAACAATTCTTTAATGGAAGGTTGTGTACGTGCTTATGATACAAAATATGGTAAGTATGTTGCTGCTTTCAAAGAATCAGTTGACTGCAATAACTTTATTGAAGAAGCTAAAGCTGAAGGTCGTTTCACAAAGAGATTCTTCAACTAATTCCTTCTAAACATAAATAAATCAGGGGTTGTGTAAAAACAGCCCCTTTTTTATAGTTCTAATTTTATAGAAAAACACTACTTTTGACTTTATTTCTAGAAAAATTAATGTATACTTCTATAAAATTTAATGAATAAAATAAAGAGATAATATATGTACATAGTTACTGAAAACATAGTCGATGGCGATCTTATTGGGTACATTGTAACTGAAAAGATTGCTGGAAATATAATAGAAAGTCATTATATTGATCCAAAAATGAAAACCTGTTCTTGTAGGTATTTTGCGGAATCTCATAATCCGTATTCTCATTTTCATATAAATTTATGTAAACATTGGATACGTATGGGAAAACCAAAGAGTGCATTATTTGGAAAATCTAAAGACGGTAAAATAGTAACTCTCTGTGCAGGTTTTGTTGTTCCAAATAATAACAAAGGATAATTTTTAATATAAATACTAAGTTCTAATAGGAATGATAGATATATCATTGATTATAAAACAAAGATAAGGAAATATATAAAATGACAACATTAAGAGAACGTTTAACAGAAGTCTTCATAAAAGAGTTAAAAGAAAGCCATGAAAACTCAAAAGAAATGATTGCTTCAAATAGTACAAGTTTCGATGAGATGGGTATGGCACATACAACTCCTGGTGAATTTGCTCAAGAAGAAATTACAGATCGTAAGAACCTTGAAAATACAGCTAGTATGGCTAACGATACTGATTTTGAAGGAAAAGCACACGTTGATGGTGCATCTGAATGCCCAATGTGTGACGTTGCTGATAAAGTAGATGATATTATGAATGATTTAGCTTCAGATATTGTTGATATTTCAGTAAAAGACGATGAGGTAGAAGATAGTGCAGAAGATTCAGAAGAAGATGAAGACGAAAAGAGATTGATGACTCTTGCTCATGAATCTGTAAAAAGCAGTCTGTTAGACATCTTTAAAAAAAAGTTAAATGAAGATCGTTTTGGCGAAGAAAAGTTTGTTGTATACCTTTGGCCGTTTGCTGGGTATCAGATGATTCCTTTCGAAGTAGAAGCTTATAATGAAGAAGAAGCTCTTGAAAAAGCTGTTGCTAAAGCAGAAGAGGAAGGTAAATTAGCTGTATTTGCAGATGATGTTGAAGATGCTGAAAATCATCCAGATCTTTATATGTACGTAGATGCTACTCCTTATGGTGGTGGTACTCACTATGTTGATGCTCAAAATTTACGTATTGAAAAGAAAGACAATTTTGGTGAATCAGTAGCTAAAAAATTAAAAGAATCACACGGAGATGACTATGCTGGTCCACAAGATTTTGTACCTGATTCTCGTATAAATGCTTCAGCTGTATTAAATGCATTGAAGAAAGAAATTGGTGATGGTTCTGAAGCTATTCATGTTGATCAGGATCAAAACAATGCTGACG
This sequence comes from uncultured Mollicutes bacterium, assembly GCA_945935945.1. The sequence goes on from CAMESA010000002.1 coordinate 5,350, forward strand.
AAAAGGTTTGGGTTGTTACTCAGATTGATGAAAAGAAATTACCGAAAACACTTAAAGTTATAAATGTGGAGCTAGAAAGAGACGGTAACAAATATAAAGTTAAAGAAATGAGAAAAGATTTCCCTGCTATGAAATAGTAAAATTATATCTTTGTTTTGAATCCCCATCACTTTTCGATAGTTTTGGGGATTTTTTTGTAAAATAATGAGTTCTAATAGTTATACATAATAAAGGGAAAAAGCCATGAAATTTATCAAAAAGCAAAAACTTCAAGAAAGTATGAAAGAACTTAAAGAAAACGAATCTATTGTTCAAGAAGAAGTTAGTAAAGAAAGAACTTACGAAAGAACTGGTGTTGAATATGCCATAGATACTGTTTTAAATCTAAATGATGATTTATATGAAAAGATTTCACATATTGTAAATGATTATGGGGATTCATCTAAGGAAGAGTTAAAAGCTGAAGAAGTAGATGATATTCTTGATGTTATAGTAGAAGGATTAGATTTATCTCAAGAGCAAAGAGAACAGATTGAACAGATTATTATAAATGATCATTATAATCCTGCTGCTGAAAGAAAAGAAGAATTTGAATATGATTTAAAAACTATTGAGGATTTATTTTACGAAAACAAATTATATTCAAGATTAGTTAGAAAAAAATTAGCTGAATTTTTAAAACAAATGAAAGAGATGGGATACACAGGTTTAGAGGAATAAGAAAGGTTTGATATGACAGGTTCTCCAGTATGCATATCTAAAATAGATACACTTAAAATGAAGAGATACAATCAAATAGCTCTTCCTAGATTAGCTATGACTTTTTTGAATGACGTTAAAAAGCCTAAAAATGTCTATACACCTGATTCTAATTATGATCTAGTTTATATATTAAAACAAAGTGATGTAAATCCTGATTTAAAGTTTTCTTTACGATCTGTTGAAAAATTCTGTACATTTCGCAACATATGGGTTGTTGGATATAAACCTAATTGGGTGAAAAATGTTAATTATTTACCTACTGTTCAAAGTGGAAACAAATGGGTAAATTCTATGACAAACATTGTAGCTGCTTGTAACTGCCCAGAAATATCTGAAGATTTTGTGTTGATGAATGATGATTTCTTTATGCTTAGAAGCATTACAGATTGGAGAAAAACGTTTAATCTATGTTTAAATACAATCGATGAAGAAGCTAAAAAATATGAAAACAAAAATCCTTCTAGATGGCAATATGGATTTTTATATGCTAAAGAGTTGTTAGACGCTTTACATTGTGAAAAAAGATATAATTATGAATTCCATGGCCCTATAGTCTTTAACAAACAAAAATTCCTGGAAATGTTAGAGATACCTGAAATAGCTGAAATAACAAAGACTAGTAAATGTTTTCATAAAAGAAGTATGTATAAAAATATTTATCCAGATCTTGATTTACCAGCACCAAGACATTTTTCTGACACAAAACTTCGGTTGAATTATGATTTGCTAAACATGTTTTTACATGAAAGTTTTATATCAGTATTTGACGATGTTGTGGACAATGACATAAAATATCCTAAAATTAACGCATTTTTATATAGAATGTTCCCAGAAAAATCAAAATACGAAGTCTAATTTACCAGAACAATTTTATTCGTTAAAATACTTTATAATCTAATGAGTTCTATAATTTATTAGAATGATTCTCTATTGGATAAGTAAGACAAGTGTTTTATTCGTTCATTTTTGAAGTTCTAATCATATAGATAAAAAAGAAAAAGATTAAAGGATTTTAAAATGGCAACAAATTATAAATTTCCAGGGGTCTATGCAAACGTAATTGATCGTTCTGAAATTGTTTCTACAAATGCCACTACTGCTTGTGCGTTTGTTGGTGAAGCTGAATTCGGACCGATTTTAAAACCTACTTTGGTTACGTCTGCTCAAGATTATACACAAAAGTTCGGTAAATTATCATCTAAGTATGGTTATGCTGGATATTCATTGGCTGTCGCTTCTGAAACAATTAACGAAAATTATTTTGTTCGTGTTGTTCCTATTGGTGACAAAGAATCTGATGCTAAATGGGCTTCTACAAGTGTGAGAGTTAGAGGTTCTAATGCTGAAAGATTAGAAGGTGGCTATCATTATAACAGAATTCATGGTGCTGAAATTTTACGTGACGTAGGTTCTCCAACAGGGTTGTTTGAGGATAGTGATTATGACAACGCAATGATTTTTGCAGCAACTGATCCTAACAATCGTAAAATTTTTGTATCAGTAACAGACAGTACGATCAATAGTTATAGGGCATATGCATTATTATCTGAAGCCACTGTTGTTCCTGTGGAAGATGAAGAAAGTGGATCATCACGTTCTTTGGTTACAGTTAAATTGGCTGAAAGTGCTGCAAGTGAGATTAAGGTATATGATCCAATTGTTGTTAAAAACTTTACTAACGTTGCTTTAAACGGTGTTTTCAAAGCTTATTCTGTAGAAAAAGAAGAAAGTACAGGATATACTGTCATAACCTATTATGTTGATGGTGAATACACTTCTGTAGGCGAAAATACTGGTAGAACAAGAGTAGGTCGTTATCCTAATGATAACGAAACAACATTTAGTGTTACTGTTTATGAGAATGACTTAAACACTGTTCTTGAATTCTATGAATATTGTACGTTGTATCCGTCAATTGATAATTATGGAAATTCAATGTATGTTGAGGATGTTATAAACGGAACATCTAATTTCATTCAAGTATTTGTCAATGATAAATTATATGACGATGCAGATGCCGAGAATGTTGGTATTCCAGAAACAGTTGAAATGCTTGAATTGGTTGGTGGTCAAAGTGGTTATTGGGTTAAAACAACTACTGATGATGGTCAAGTAATTTCTGAAAACGATAATAAATTCAAAGATTTGTGCGCTGCTTGGGATGCATTCCTGGATCGTTCACAGATTACTGTTTCATTACTTGTAAACAGTGGTTATATAACAGCTGGAAACACAAGTTATCAAGATAAAATGATTGCCATTGCTGAACATCGCCGTGACTGCTTCTGCTTACTCGATGTTCCTATGACACAAACAGATTTCGATGATTTGAAAGATGATTTCAGACCAACAATGCAACCTTCTAATTCATACCGTGCTGCTTTATTCTCTCCATGGGTAAAGACATTTGATGCTGTTCAAGGTCGTGCGAACTTCATTATGTGTCCATCAGCTTACATCGCAAAAATTATGGGTGCTTCAGATCCTTGGCTTGCTCCTGCTGGTCTTAACCGTGGTGTATTAAGCTCAAGCACAGTATCTCCTACTGGGTTAACAGAATACTATGATGTTACAACAGGTGGTATTCTTTATACCGATAATCAGATTAACTGTATTATTAGAGAAAAAGGCACTGGTTATATTAACTGGGGTCAAAGAACATTGCAAAAGAAACCTTCTGCTTTGGATCGTATCAATGTTGCAAGAACAATTATTTATATTGAGACAGTTCTTCGTGATGCTGCTAGATTCCACTTGTTTGAAAACAACACAGCGTATGAAAGACTTCAGGTTGAAATGCAGTTTGGTACATTTCTGCAACAAATTCTTGCAGCAGATGGTATCCAACAGTATAAAGTAATTTGTGATGAATCAAACAACACTCCTGCTGTTATAAACAGTAATCAGATGGTAATAGATATATATTTATGGCCGAGTTATACTGCCGAAGTAATCCATTTGAATACTTATGTCATGGCTACTGGTGCTACTGTTAGTATTACAACATCGAGTCAACAGTAATATTAAAATTTGACATTTTAGAAATCCTATTTAGACCTCTTCTTTATTGAAGGGGTCTTTTTTTACTTTACTTTTCTGAAATCATGTTGTATAATATTATAAATTGAATTGAAAAGGAAATGAAATGATTTATACAAAAGAAGAATTCAGAGAGATTGTAAATAAATTTAACATAGATAAAGAAAACTACAATTGGATGTATCTCTTGAATGAGAATGTTAGAAATTGGGAGAGGGCAAAGAAGAAGATTGACAATTATCCATTTTATTATGATTTCATTAGTGCGAGAGAGTTTAGGTACTGGTTGTTAAACTCTGAGAAAGAAGGGTTTGTTGAAGAGAGATTTTGCCCTATTTGTGACAAATTTATACCAACACAAGAATTTGGTTTTCAAGGTCATTATAAAGTTGGATGTGAAGAGCATTCAAAAGAAATTCGTATGAAAAATGTAGAAAAAGGAATGATTGTTAAATACGGATTTAAAACACCAGGAAAATCAAAAGAAGTTTGGGATAAAATACGTAAGACAAATCTAGAGAAGTATGGTGTAGAATATCCACTACAAAGTAATAAAATTCACGAAAAAACAATAGACTCTGGATTAAAAAACGGTAGTTATTTTATCGGTTCTCAAAAAGGTAAAGAAACTAAAAAAGAAAGATATGGCGATGAAAATTATAACAATGGTAAACAGATAAGTGAAACAAAACTAAATCAACCAGAAAAAATTAAAAAAGAAATACGTGAAAAAGTAAAAACTACCTTAAAAAGACGTTATGGAGATGAAAACTATAACAACTTGAACCAAATTAAAAGAACTTGTATGGAAAAATATGGTGTAGAAAATCCATTTGCTGCAGAACAATTTAAAGAAAAAATTAAAGAAAACGAATTAAAAAGTAGAATAAGAAACCATACTACACAAAGAGAATTGCTCGAGTCAACCGAACGTAAATATCCAAATGATATGACGTATAAAGAAAATTATTTGTTTAAAACGAACGAAACTAAAGAAAAGAATGGAACTAGTGCTAGACAATTGTTTGATTCAAATGAAATTTATAACGAAGGGTTAACCTACAAAGAAAATTTTAATAAGAAATGTTACGAAACAAAAAAGCGTAATGGAACGTTCAATGTGTCGAAATCAGAAGATGAGTTATATAAAGCTCTACTTGACAATTTTGTTGATATCAAGCGTCAGTATAAATCTGATGTATACCCTTTTGCTTGTGACTTTTATATTCCACAATATGACTTGTATATTGAACACCAAGGATTTCCTAGTCACGGTAAACACCCATTTGATCCTACTAATCAAGAAGACTTAGAAATTGTTAAAAAATGGGAGAAAAAAGCAAACGAAATTAACTGGAAGAATGAAAAGAAAGAATTGTATAGAAATTTCTTAGAAGTTTGGACTCAACAAGACCCTTTGAAACGTGAAATTGCAAAGAAGAACAAGTTGAATTTTCTAGAAATTTTTCCTGACGATTTCGATAACAACTTGGATAATATAATTGAATATGTTAAAAAATTTACTTTACAAAATAACACAGATGAGGTAAAATCTAAAATAGAGTTAATAAAAGAATGGCGTAACGAAGAAATATTCGGTATAACAAAAGGTCAATGCTTAGATCTATGTTTGACTACACCATTTCCAGGAACACTAAAATGGCCAGCAGACAATCCAATATGGGATTGTAATATTGCGAAAAGTATCTCCCCAAAAGAAGGATATAATAGAGTTGAATATCTTACAAAAGCAATTGATAACTTATATTGGATACTTAATAAGAGTATAAATGAAAATAAACATATCAATTTCATCAATTCTCAAAAGCAAAAAATGTTGGCAGGTGGAGTAGATTTGGTTCGTATAATTCTAAATCGTTTTACAGTTGCTAAAATCTGTCCTAAAGTTACATCTCTTATGCCTTCAAAATTTTTAGAGATAATAAATCAATCAGCAATAGACATATCTTGTGGGGTATACTGTCCGATGGCAGGTTTTGGAGGTATAATAGAAGGAGCAAAGCGTTGGTTTAAACAAAGAGGATTGGATTATTCAGATAAAATAGAAGCGTATGATATCAATCCTATATTTTGTGAATATTATGGTTGGATACAAAGAGATGTATTAGCACAAAAGATAAAGACAGATAAAATTGTATTTGTCTGTCCACCATTTGGACTAAAAACAGAACGTTGGGTTGGAACACCAGAAGATCGTAATGATGAATTTAAAACCAATTACCTTGATTTTCATGATTGGTGTAAATTGATTCGAAAATATATCGATGCACCAAATTATATATTCGTTGGTCCAGAAGAATCAGGAATTAGGAAAAATAAAAACATTAAAAGTGGATTATTCACAAAGCAATTTGGAATTCGTTGGTATCCAGAATATAGCAACTAGTGTTCTTTAGCGATTAAAGCGTTTGTGATAGCGTTTTGGGCCTTCTCAGCCTTATCTTGAGCTTGGTAGCAAAGAATTATTTCTGAGAATGTTTTGTCACCTATTAAACATTTATAATCATAGTTTGTTTGGATATATCTATTTGTTTGTACAATAGTAGGCTCGTTTGTTGTACAACCCATTAAAGCAAGGAGTATTATAATTATCCAAAAAAGGTATATATTAAAGTTTTTACTCATTTGTTATACGCCTTTTTGAAATAAGTTAAAAGTTCTTTTGATGGTTTAGCATCCCCACATTGATCTGCTGGAACATTCTCTAAAGATTCTGTATATTTTTGTTCAAGTTCTTTTATTTTATTGTCTTTTTGTGTGATGTATTCGATGAGATTGTTGTTATCAGATTTAAGACTTTTAATTGTCTCTTGAGCATTACATAATTGATCTCTTGTTGTGGTTAACGAATTAGCTGTATATCTCCATAGAAAAAACACTGACACAAAAGCAACAACAAGAATTAATATAAATGTTGTTGTAATTTTGTTACTCATTTACTACCCTCTCCTTCCTAAAATTCTATTCATCAGATTTCTTATCAAGAATTTTCTTTACAATGATTTTTGACAATTGTGTTGAAATAAATTGTTCAACCCAATCATATATAGGTCTACTCCATAACACAATCATTCCTGTGAAACCTGCTCTTGTTGCGCCGTCTCCAATCCACTGACTCAATAATAAATAACAAGAATAGCCCATAACGAAACCGAGTATACTATCAATGCAGAAATTTTTTAGTTTGTAGCTAGTGTACTTTTTCATACGGACCAACGAAGACACGATTGCCATTCCTATCAAGAATATTATTATCTTCAAATCGTTTATCATAAGCTCATATCCTTAAAGTATAAATCTATTATCAAAAAGAATCTCCATCTGTAAGTTTATCTATCCACATCAGATGAGAATTTATAAACACCAAACATACTATTCATAATGTATATGAATAAGAACTTAAAAAATAACAAAATATTATGGTTACATTATTTATAAATGAAAAATCCCCTCGTAGTTGTATTAAAGGGGATTATTTTATTAGATTATATCTGTCAATTTGAAATCAGGATCTACATATACATATCCGTTTACAGAATACCAGTTAAACCAAATCTTTACATCAATTGGTTCATCAAGAGTAAACACTTCGATAGGAATTTCACATTTATATGTACGTAGGTTAGTATCACCAGACCAAGTTGAATTATCAGATTGCCACCCTATTGCTTCTGAGGTATATTCGTGTTGCTTAAAGTTTGTTTTTTCAACGTTGTAATAGTCTGTATATTTTTCAGGACAGTTTACGTGAATGCCTATACGTCCAGTATATCCAATTTCTGAAGCATCCATATTTTTAATTGCTATATATGCTGTTAAGATTTTCTTTCCAGTTGAGGTTGGAACAATTTGAATACCAGAATATGGATCTTGACCTACTACTAAAGGATAAGAATAATCATCAACGTGAGCCGAATTATTATTAAATCTTAAAGAACCTTGTGAATTTGAACCAGTTCTTACAGTATTCCAAGATTTTGCAAAACAAGTACTATTTCTTTGGAAGAATTGTCCTGTTTTAATATAATTTGGACAAGTTAATGAATTAAACATATTTGCCCAATAAATTGTTGTGTTTGGAATTTCATTGGCAATTATACAGTTTGATTTATTCACATAAACCGAGCTTTGACTTTCTGGACTCCAACTTATTTGTGATGATCCACTATATCCAGGATAATTTAAGTTAGCTTCAAAATCATCACACTTATAATAACTAGAACCCTCAACTACAACAGCATTTTGAGTAGAGATATTATTATAATGCCTCTTTATATCTAAAGTAGAACTTGCTAACCAAACATAACCACAAATATAAGGAGATTTAACACCATAACTACGGCAGGATAGAACACAATTTCCTGTGGCAGGGGCATCAATTACTACATTATCCATAATTCCAAGTTTAGACGGGTTTAATTGATAAATATAGCTAGTCCATTGACTATTATAGCCGTTTCCTGAATAATTATTTGAACTTGACGATCCAAAACTATAAGTATATCTTTGTAACCATACAATATCTCCACCCATATCAAGGGTTCCAGTTGGATCCATTTTAATATAAATATTTTTGCTTGAAGTTCTTGGATTTCCTGCAGCGTTAAAGCATGAATCTACTTTTAAAATTCTAGCACAATTAATTCCTGTATTTGTGAAATCAGCATAAATATTTGAAGTCTCTGTAGCTACGTCTCCGATAGCGTTAATCATAGCGTTACTTCCTACAATACCACCCCAAGCTGTCATTTTTTCGCCACTCATTACCTTATGATTTACTTTAACATTATCAACTCTTGTATTATAGGATACTGCTAAAAGACTCTGACGATAAATACAGGCACCAGTTTTAGTATAAATTCTATTTATTTCTAAGTCTTTTACTAAAATATTACTCATATGTGGTGCGTAGTCACCGTCAAAATAATCATTAGAACTTGTAGTAGCATAGTTCTTGTTATTACCAATACAAATTCCACACATCCAGTTATTTAATTCTTCTTTCCAATTTCCAACATTATTACTTCTAAATAAAACATTATATTGATTTTTTGTGAAAATACACTTATTAAATTCTCCGATCCAAATGCATTTACCCATTCCCATATAGTAATATTCACGATAGCTAACACTGTTAGTTCCACAACTAACGTGGTTAATGATGCAGTTATCAAAAGTTATAGAATTTGCACGTCTTACACAAACATATGATTGCGCTTTATATTGTGGATATTTTGAAGTATCTGTTGGGATATCTGTATTAGAAGATATATAATCATTATTTTCAAGATTATATTGAGTATATCCAAACTTACAGTTATTAAAAGTAATGTCTGCAAATCTTGTGCCATAATCAAATCCAAATATCCAACCAAATCTATAAGCATAATTATTTTGTGCACCACCATTACCATCTCTATAAAAATAGCAATTTGCAGCATAAAAATTTTTAATAGAATTGGTCTTAAATAACGTTTTGTTATTATTATTGTTAAAAGGATAGTTTCCGCAGTCATAATAATCTGTCATATTACAACGAATTCTGGCATATTTACCTGTATCATTACCCCAAAGAGTTTTAACATCAGCTTCCATAAGATTATACAATGGGTCATCAGATTTCGGCATACCTAAAAACATAATATAATATAATGAATCATACCAGGATTGTGGTAAATCTACATAGGTTACTTCATTATCTTCTTGACGTCTTATGATATAACACGTTTTATCTGTAAGAGTAGTTGGAATATTTGATAAAGCTGTACTAGGTGTAGAACCATCACCAGGCTCAGCAATGTTAGCATCGATGTATAAAATGTTATATTCGTTACCGTTATATTGTAAAGTAGACATTTAAATTTTCTCCAATCGTTCTTATTGTACATTAGGTGTACGCTGAGTAGGTTTTTTCAAAAGTCCAGTTAGATTCACATTATATAAACTGAATGTTTTTGTATTACCCTGATTATATAAATAGAACTTAATCAAAACGGTTCCGCAAGAAGCTCCTAAATTAAAGGCTGTTAAATCTATATCAGCGTGTGTGTGATCAGGGTCTCTATTGTTTCTAGCAATTGTATCTAGTGTACAAATATCTACTTCTTCATCAAAATTATCGAATAAAATGGACATTAATGCTGATCCTCCATCTGTACCATTTTTACGAATATCAAAAGACAAAGTTTGTGGTTTAAACATACCTGATTCTACGTTAAATAAGAATGCAACATAACTATCGGCACTAGGAGATCTTTCGTTGTTAGAAGTATGGCTTATATTTATTCCATCTACTGACATATTAGCTCCACACGTTACACCAGTTGTAGATACTATTGTTTCTGGATAAGCTTCTTTTTGTTGAGGTGTTATTAGATTATCTGTCCAAATAAATGATTCTAATTCACCATCATCGTCATCAAAATCATAATGAGCTGGTGGAACATAACTATTTATATCTTTTAAAATAACCCCACAGTTTGTTCCTAATTCGTCATAACCAGCAGTAACAAAAGAATTGTATGTTGTAGAATTAAAAGGTATATAAACTTTTTTCGTATTTGTTGTATCTGAGAAACAATCTGTAGCATCAGTAATATTCTCAGATTCTATGAATATTTTTCCTTTTAATCCAGTACATCTACAAAAAGTATGATTCATGTTTGTGATTTGAGAAGGAATAGTTATATTACAATTTACAACCCTATAACATTGATCAAAAGCATATCTTAAATCTGTAACTCCATTTGGTATATTTGGAAAACTTGTGATTTTTTGACATCCTTGACAAACATTCTTCATATTCGTAACAGTTTGTGGAATAATTGGGGTTTCTAGTAACTCATAATTATATGCAAAACAACGTTCTATGGTAGTTAAAGATGTACAGTTAGAAAGATCTGGTGCAGAAGTCATTCCACGGCAATCATAAAATGTATAAGTCATGTTTGTAACTGAATTTGGTATAACTGGTGGAACAATTATTTTCTGACAATTTCTAAAAGTGCCCTTCATTTTAGTTAATGCATTAGGTAAATTTATAACACTTACTAATTCTGAACAATCCTTAAATGCATCTTCTGCATCATTGTTTGTAAAATTTAAGTTATTACAATCAATGTTAACAACAGTTTGATTTCCACGAAAATAAGTATTTGCTACTTTAATACTTTGTAAATTGTAAAATCTTGTCATTTATTCATCCTTTATAATTCTGGGTTAGGAAGAGTAATATCTTGCGCATTACCAATGTATTCTGTTAAAACAAGATTTCCATCAGTATTTGTATAATTGCTATTGGATACATCTATTTCTGTATAACTGTTCCAAATTCCACCTGATGAATATTCCCATGTTTTATGACTTGGTATTGTGATTGTATCAACTTTTGTACCTTCAGAATAAGTTTGTCCTGCAGGAACTAAAATTGGTTGCGTATAGTTTGAGTCATAATATACATCAAAACTGTGTTCAGATCCATCGTCATTATAATTATGCAAACAACCATTGATGGTTTCTTTAGCAGTTATATATTGATGTTCTTTTACTGTTGAATTTGCTCCTCGCCACAAAATTTCATTATTTATTTTGATATAACAACTGTTTAAATCAATAAATCCAGGAAAATACTGTTGTCCAGCTGCAGTACCACCAAAACACAATTCAACATTTTTAAAAATATCAGATGTTGTCGAAAATTCAAGATTATCATTAACAAATATATTATTTGTAACACCATTACTAGTTATCTTTAACGTATAGTACATGTCTTCAGAAATTATTGTTTGACCTTCAATGCGTTCTGATCCATTCCACTGACATACCTTTTTAGATCTACCCTCTATGAAAATATCCCTAACTGCATGTAACTGATTGATAATAGGATAATCATCACCTTCTATTTTAAATGCTTTAAATTTAACAACGATTTCCATAGTCGAGAAAGATGAAGGTATTACATAAGGTAATTGTAAATAATAAACAGAACTAAATCCACTTGCCACGCCAGTGTCTGTATTAAAATTTATATTACCAATTTCTGTTGCATTCAATGAGTATGTAGTTATTGTTTCACCACCGTCAATAGGCATTAAGCAAACTTTTGGATTTACATATTTATGATATTCTGAATCATTTACACCGACATATGATTTTGCAAAATCTAATGTATCTGCATATAAACCAGTAGCAGAATAATCGTAAATTGATTTATTTGCTAACCATTTGTCTTCAGTAGGCATCGGTGACCACCAAAGATTTCCATTTATTTTAATATAACTTTCTGATAAATCTATTGAACCTCTAAAATATCTTTCAAGAATTCCTGATACACCAAAACCAATGTTAGTATAATTACTAGCATTTTCTGTATCTGAAATAGACACATCGCCAGTATAAGTTACCCCATCTGTTGAATAACTTAATATTGCTACTCCATTTTCTATAACAACTTTACCATAATAAGTAAAATTCTCTAAAACAGATCCACAAGATATTGCATTTGATGTAGTTTCAGACCATATTTTTAAATCACCATTTTCTATATACATCTCAGTCAAAGGATATGATGCAAAAATATTTTGAAAACTAGTTATATCTGTACCAGTTGTAAACTTAAAAACAAATTCAACAGAATTATTTAATGTTAAACCATCTGTAGTTAAATAATTACTTGTACCGAATCCACTTACAATGCCTGTTGTAGTATTGACTATTGGTGACCCAATAACATTATAGTTGTCATATACACCAGTTCCTATACTATGATAATACCACTTATAATCTCTAGCTGGAATCGTTAACTGGTTGATATATTGCTTATATTTTTGAGTTGTATCAGTAATACTATTTTCTGTTAATTGTAAGCTATCTGTATTATTCTGATTTTTTAATTGATATAATTTATATTCTTGATTTTGTTGCCAATTATCTGTCGTAATTGAAGAATCAAGAATTCCTGGTATTTGTATAATAACTTCTTCTTCTCGATAAGTATATGGAACCCACCAAAATTCGTTATTTATTTTAATATAACTTTCTGACAAATCAATGATTCCTAACCATTGAAGATATTCTCCCTCACTCCAATTATTACACCCTATGTTCCATAATTGATTTTGATATATTATGGAAGTTGAACTCACAGAATAAGCTAAAATATAATCTATCCCATTTGTAGAATAATATGATTCATAAGATGACCCTGTGAATTTTAATTTTACCCAATACCAAGTGTTTGCAGAAACTTGAAAAGTTTGAGCTTTAGAAGAAATATCCCAATTAGAACCATCACTCGATAAATATAAACAAATATATTCATTTCTTAATCGCCAAAGAGGATAAGTGAAATTCGTTTTGTTCGAACTACCTATCCAGCTTTGCTCTGTCGTGATATCTGAGCTTGTTTTAATCTTAAATAACATTTCCCAAGAGTTATTTCCAGAATTAAAATTGTTAGGTAATCTTAAATAATTTGATGTTGTTATATCACTTAATATTCCGTTTTGTGATATAGTTGGACTTCCAATAACTGTAAAATTATCATAATGTCTAACAATTCCTTTTGTTATATAATTATAATTTATACCTTTAGGAGCATAACAGTATTGTTTTGCTTCACATGTTTCATCATCAGGTAAAGTAAATTGTGATGTTGTTATAATCGGTGCGCCATTGACATCTACATCTACATTATATTCGAGATCTGTCGTATATAATTCAGAAGGTACTGATAAATCAACTACTTTAGGCATACCATCTTGTGCCTGTATAACACCGTTTGTAGTTTTATAACCATCTCTTATAAGCTTATAATTTACTGGTTGTTTATATAAAGCTTTAATAGTTTTTTGTGTCATATTTTTAAATCCTTATCCTTAAATATTACCTTCTGTATAAATACCTGTATCTTCATCATTTACATTTAGTGTAATAATTCTATATTTAGACCAAGTATATTTTTCTGGATCATATACAGATAAACCATGATCTGGAATTGTGATTTCACCATTATATTCTACATATTTCTTATTTGAAACTGTTATATCTCTATTATTATTCAAAATTAAAGTACGTTTATTTGTTTCAACATCATATAAATTAAGAGTAACTTGATCACCTGTATCTAAATAACTAGAATCTAAAATACCAGGAACCTCTTCACCTACTATATTTGTATTAGTAAAAATAATATTTCCATCTTTTTTAATCAAAAGATCATCTGTATAAATACTTCCTGTAAAATATTGATTACTATATGTATCTGTATTTCTTCCAAAAATAAAATTATTTGTTGTAGAAGAAACTATATAAGAAGCTGCGCAAGATCCAGATAAAACCCAATTTTCACTATTTATAACTTCTTCTAGAGTTTCACCTTCGTCTGCTTTACCATACAAATACCAAGTTGTACCATCTGAGTATCCTTTTATCCAATGAGATGTATTATTTGGCATGACATACGAACCAATATACTGTTGTGAACTCCAAGAAGCTAATTGTGTTCCATCTCTTCTAAATGGTGATGCTCCTGTAGTATTATTGGAAAAGAATGCACCATTTGTATCAGTATTATTTGGAGTAAGAATCTTCATATAAATTTCAAAAGAATTATAATCAGTTAAATCTATGCTTTTAGTAAAATAATTAGAAGCATTAAACCCACGCATAAACTTTTCATCATAACTAAAAATAGGTTCACCAATAATATTACTATTTATAGTTTTTAATCCTCTATATTTCCATGTAAAAGTATTATCTGTAGAACTACCATAAGTAATAGTAGTGTTTTTTAACCATATATTACCTCTAAAATAAGTATTTTCATCAAAACCTAAGCATAAAGGTTTATTATTTCTATAAAGTTTATTCGAATTAGTTACTGTGATATATACAGTATCATCTACTAAAACTCTATAACTAGATCCTGTAAATTCTAAAACTAAAGTATGCCAAGTATTTGTTGAAATAGTCCTACTTGAAGTTACATTACCAGCTATATCCCAAGAACTACCGTTTGAAGAAATCCATAATTGTAAATAACCTGAATTATTTACATATAATTGCGGAATAGAATACTCTTCTGTTTGTCCAAAAATACTTGAACTATCAGTCCATTGAGTTAAATATACTTGTGTAGTTATCTTCCAAGGTAAATTTTCTGGTTGAAAACTGAGTATTTTAATGTAATTACTTGTTGAAAAATTTTTAGCAACTCCATCATTATTTACTTCAACATTCCCATTTGGTATATATTTAGGAGCTAACTTATTCCAAGTTGGTTGCCAAGCAAATTCTCCATTGTATTTAATATATGTTTTAGATAAATCAATATTGCCATTGAATAAAGTATAATTCGGACTAATCGTTCTTACGCCTATACTATATGACCAAGCGGCTACTGGAAAAGAAGTATGCTCAACTTCTGAATTTAATATAAAATGATCTTCATCACTTTCTGAATAATAAGATTTAACTGCATTTCCATCCCATACCCATTTCAATAAATAATCTTTATCATTTTCAGCAATATTTAGTGCACAAAAATTATAATATTGTGATCCAGTGTAAAAGACTAAATTCACATTATTTTCACGTCTGATAAAGAAACCGTTTACAGTGTCTGAACCACCTATAGAGTTTAGTAATCTACCGCTGGCTTGATCATTTGAACTAAACTTTACTTTCATTTGAATTTCAAAAGAGGTAAGAGTAGTAGATTGTGTACTAAAAGTTAGATAATTAGAATTTGAAAATCCACTTACAACTCCATCTTTACTTATCTTAACATTACCAACTCTACTAAAATTATCCTCACTATTGTCTTCATCTATTAATACGTAATCTTGACCATAAGGAGCTAAAATATATTTATTAGTTGTAATTTCTGTATCATCAGGAGTTACTACATTTTTATTAAATGTAATGACTGGAGGATATTCATGTGAAGTATCAATTGTATAGTCTAATTCTGGATTATGTACCACTGTAGATGGAGATAAATCATAAGTTGTACGAGTAGGCATATCATCAGTAATATGAATGGTTTCAGTTATTGTTTTATAACCATCTTTAATTACTTTATATTGTACATCATTTCCTGTAATTGTTTGTATTACTTTTGAACTCATTTATGTTCTCCAATGCCTAATTCTCTATTACATTTGTATAGAATTCATCTTCATCTATTATATTAAAGGTTAATTGTTTTAATCCTTCCCATTTCATTTTTGATTGATTCCACTGATAAATGTTATGTTCTGGAACTATTAATTCACCTTTTTTACCGAGATTTGTTAAACCGTTATAAGTCCAATTTTCATCTTGAGTAAATATCCAGTCATAATCATAAGTTTGTACAATATTAGGTTGCCACCAGATTTCACCATTTATTTTAATGTAAGTTTGCGATAAATCAACCAATCCTGTCCAAGAAACATTTACGCTAGATAATCCACTAGAAATAGTAGTATATATATTGGATACAACTCCAATTTTTGTTGACGAAGTATATGCTACATCTCGTATATATGTTTCACCATCCAAAGAATAATCCAAATAATAGGTATCTATTCCATCAAAGCCCGCTTTAATCCAATAAGTTGTATTTGCTAAAACTGAATAAGTACCATAATGATTTGATGTATTTATCCAATTACCATTATTTGCAACAAGTATCTGAAATCTATCTGTAACTGTACCTGCAAGACCTACTCTAAATAAATTTTGATCAGTAGTAACACCAAATATATCTTGTTCTGAAGTAACTGAAGATCCTGTAACAACTTTAGCATAAACTTCCCAAGGATTATTACCTGGATTAAAAGCTTGTGGTAATTGTAAATAATTGCTTGCACCGAATCCACTTGCTATACCATCTTTATTTACCTGAACATTTCCGACTATATCCGCATTGGTTATTTTTCCACGTAAATTTGAACTAGCCAAATAAGCATCTAAAGTAACTGGAGATCCATCATCTGTATAATTAACTATATTACCATATAAGTCATCTGTTATCGGTTTCCATATAATTTCATTACTTACTTTGACATATGTGTAATTGTCTAAGTATAGATAACGCATTGATCCATTTGTGGCATTATATGTCCAGTTTCCAATCAGTAACTTTGAAGTATCACAATAGGTTATACTTGTACTATTAGTAGTCCAACTAGTAACATATGAATCAAATGTAGGTGAAGTAGACACATACATGTAATACGTAGATCCATTCCAACCATATTTTATATAATAATCTGTGCCAACAGTTAAAGCTGTACTAGTTAATCTACCATCCATAATAGCATTACCACCACTATTATAATATATTCTCCAACAAACGCAATTACCTGTATCTATCCATAAACAGCTTCTTCTAGTCGAACTTTCTAAATTAGACCATGAAGCTAAATGCCGATTGTTACTATCTATTATAGGGGTAAGTCTAAAATGCTGGCATATTTCCCATGTTTTATTGTTTACATAAAATCCATTTTGAACTTCGATATTACCGCTTGTACCCATATCTAACAAAGATGTAGATGGATCGAAAGAAGAAACCTGATATCTTTCATCCCCTTGATACTTTACACTATACCTTGATATATCTCTATTCACAAGTAACATATCATCAATCAATGGAACTATATCGTGGCTTGTTTGTTTTCCTTTAATCTCTTTTAATACTGAGTATACTTTATTTGTACCATCTGTAATATAAATACCATCAGTGCAAAGTTGTGTATTTGGACCACTACTGGCATAAATATAGATTGAATTAGTATTTGTTGGGTTTATATATCCACTCGAAACAGTATTAATATTATTTGTCCAATTTACACCATCTGAAGAGAAATCCAATCTTGCAGTTGTTCCGTTAACATAAACTCTTATATAATAAGTTCCTCCGACATATAAATAGTAGTTATAATATGTTAAATTTCCTGAAGTTGCCGAATTCCAGTTATACTGCCACCCTAAATGATAGTAGTTATAGTAATTATAGTAACGATATAAATAAATTCTAAATAAGCCGTCACAACTTACTAATGGATAATAAGTATTATAACCATCCATTACTTGAGGTTTTACCTTAAAATAATAGTAATATCCACTTTGTTTCTCAACAGTTCCTGGAATTATTATTGATCCAGCTGTACCAGGTGTAGACTGCATAGCAATAAAACTATTTTTCTGAAGTGTTAAATCTTTAAATTCTTTTAATTTGTAATTGGTAACTATATCTGTTTCTTCATCTGTTTCGCCATAATTTCTATCATAGGCACTAGCTTGAATTACGTCTGGTTGAAGATCTGTTGGTACTATTTTTGTTCGTATTGTATCAGCATCTCTTAATACCCATTGTACATCTTCTTTTTCAACTAGTTTTGGGATATATACATCGTGAGCTGGAACAACAATGTCTTTTATATATCTAAACCCATCATAATCTGAAGGTAACAATCCACTGTTCATATCACCATTAACTAACACAGGAACAGGAGCGTATTTTTTAGTGGAGTTTGTAAGAACATATAATTTCATTGTTCTTTCTGATCCATCGTCATAGTCTAAACCTATTGTTAAACCATCTACATTATAATCATTTGTGAATGGATAAAAATAACGAAGTTGGTCATCAATATATGTAATTTTAGAATATTCTTGATACAAATTACCACCAATGAAATTGATATAACATTCTTTAATTACATCATCGGTAATTTCTTCATCATCATAACCATAAACTTGAGTAAACATAATAGCGTTTATATTACTTATAGCAGGGAACGTATCGTTTATTAATTGTTCAAGTTCATAATTTGTGTTTGATGTACTAATTCTAATAGATTCGTTACCACCTTCACTCCAAGCATCTTGATTTAATTCTACAAAATTTTGAATTCCTGAAAAATCAAACCATTTTTGCTCTCCACCTTCTTCCATAGACCCTAAAACACCAAGAATACTTATGTTTTTACGAATATTTTTAGGAAGAATATTCGGATCAATAGAAGCTGTAACTGCCTTAACGATGACTTTTAACAATGCATCGTACGTAGGATCAGCAGTAACTTCAATATCACCAGAAGTAATAGGTTGAACAGTTTTTGATTCCTGATAGTTAGGTTTAGGATCATATGTACCCGTTACACCAAGAATGTCGATATTCTTTTTAATGTTTTCGGCTAAAATGTTAGGATCGATTGCAGAAGTAACAGCGTTTATATCTACTCTTCCTAATCCATCATATCCAGGGTTTGGTGTTACTGTTTGATTTAATGTTGTTGGAGTAACAGTTACTGTAGGTTGAATAATAGGTTTAGGATCAAATTCACCAGTTACTCCTAAAATTGTAACATCTTTTCTAATATTTCCAGCAGTAATGTTTTCATCTACAGCATTTGTAACAGCATTTACAGTAACTGAATTTAAACCATCAGCTTCCGAAGAATCAAACGTCACTACTTGTTGATAAGGTTGTGGATCTACTGTTTTATCTTGTAATTTTTCTACAACAAATGTACCCTCGACACCTAAAATGTTTACATTACGTCTGATGTTTTCTGGCTTAATGTTCGAATCTATAGAAGAAGTAACAGCATCTACAGCAACACGATTGAATCCATCTACGCCACTAGGAGGAGAAATCAATTGACTTGTTGTTTTTGGAGAAATAGAAACAGGTTGTACTACAGGAGCTACATAATTATCATATGTACCAACAATTTGTCCACCAAACAATCTAACATTCTTTTTTACATTTTCTGGTTTTAATTGAGGTTCTTCTTCAACAATTGTTTGTACGTCAATAGGATTTACAGTAATTCTATTTAAACCATCATAGCCACTGTCAGCATAATAACTTTTTGCTACGAATTCAGGATCTACAGTTTTGTTTTGTAACGTATATGGATTTACAGTAACTTTTGTAATACCATTTTTACCATTTGAAGGAGTAATTACTTGCTGATAGGTGCTTGAGTTAACTGTACGTTCTTCACCATGTAATTCAATAACATGTCCGCTAACACCTAAAATGCTATGACCTTGACGAATATTATCAGCAGAAATTTCCGAATCAATCCATGAACCAATCTTTCTTACTTTGACATCTCTTACACCAATATATTCGTTTTCTGCATTGTTATAAGCTAAATATTCACTTGCGTGTCTTCTTCCGATAACTGTTTGTTCAGAATCGACTACGGTATTATCAGGTCTAACTGTACCTATCTTTGTATCTTGTAAATCATAAGCAAAATTTTTTTCATCAGAATAGCCAATAATATGATCTTCTTCTACGTTGTAAACAGTGTTATATGTAGATACTTTACCAATTGTTTTTTGTTCTCCATCTGTTATAACACCTTCTATAGAAGCTCTACCAATGTATACGTTGTTAAAATCATATACACTTCTATTTTCTTTTTTATATCCAATAGGTTTTACATAATTATCAATATATGGGCCAGTATATTCATCCCATGTAGGTGTACTAATATTATCTGTAGCACTAGGGGTAATATATAATGGTTTTTTCATTGCATCAGGTGGTACTGTAACTTTTACTTTTCCAAAACCAGTAACCCCTTTGTTTGGCACATACAAACCGTTTTCAGTGAACTCAACGTTCGCTAAATTTATTATTTTATTTTTTGTATTTGTATCCCCTGTTGCCATCTATAAATTTCCTTATGAAAAAAAAATCTAACTTAACTTAACAATTTTAATGTATCCGTTTGTTCCTTCACGTGGCAATCCATTGCTTATTGAACCACCAATACCACGTCCATCATATACACTTGCACCACCAGCTAAGGTTGTACTAGATCCTTCATCAACAGATCCAGAGTTTCCAGTATTATTGAATACCATTTCATATACAGTTGTGTTCATTTCAGCAGTTTTTCCACCTTCACCTTTTTTATACACACCATTTTCAACACTACCTGCTTTTCCACCGTATGCTGTAATTGCTATACCGTTTCCACTAAGTGTTGTATTTTCACCATCAGTGACTGCTCCAGGTACTTTAGCACTCGTACCTTTCTCTCCAACATGCCAAGTATAATCACCTTCTGTTAAGTAAACAGTAGCCTTAAAGCCACCACCAGAGCCACCTGTAGCTTTATAATAAGTTGATGTACTTGTTGGACTTTCAAAAAGCAATGCTCCTCCACCACCACCAACACAAGTAATTCTATACAAACCAGCTTCTAAACTAATTGGATTTATAGAAGGTGTCGTTGCATCGTTATCCCATCTTTCAAGTTTTTTAACACCTGCCCCATCGTCACCACTTTCTTTTACTTCCATTCCTACATACATAATCTTTATATATCCACCGTTTCCAGTTTCTCCAGTTCCGTCTTTATAGTATCCACCGTTTCCACCTGCACCATAACTTGTACCACTCAACCAGCTTTCTCTTCTTTCTGTTTTGGTATTTGCAAAAATAACTTCTCTAGAAAAATGTATATTTGAACTTGGTTCTGGAGAGATACGATATCCGTTTTTATAATGTTGGTGACCACTTCTAGCTGCTTGGCCAGGATGACCACCATATGAAGTAATAGAAACGTTTGTACCACTAACTGTAGAGGAATAACCTTCGCTACCATCATGATTTCTTGGTCTATGTGCAGCACCTGCACCACCTGCAGCTGTTTTCATTGTAAGTGTTACGTTTGAGCTTGGGTGAATATTTCCTTTCCACATAGAGCCAGCCCCACCAAAACCATAACTGCTTCCTCCACCGCCACCAATACAAGTAATTTCATAAATATAATCTTTGTATAAATTTGCTTTACCTACTTGATTTGGCGTGTTGCTTTCGTAAATTAAATCACCATATTTATACGATTTTTTGGACAAGTCTACATGTTCTGAAGTAGTTTTGTCTGTATTCCACAAAAACGTTTCTTCTACAGACAAAAGGTTTTTATTTGATCCAACGCATCTCATCGAAAGCACGCTTCCTGTAACATGAGTATAACTTACACTATCTGTACCAGTAATTGGTGTAGTACTGTCATTTACATACAAATTTATGGTTGATCCAGAAGGAGTAACAGTTACAGTAAACGTTGTTTGTTTACGTGTTAAATCAACATTTATATTTCTCTCCTCATATCCAGCTGCCCCACTTCCAGTGAATGAATTATACACATCTTTTAAAGATCCTTCTGGATTTGGTGTAACCGTATAGCTAAACGATATACCATTTGGAATTGGAAAATAAAATACATTTTTTGCACATCCACTTATACATTTTCCATTTGGATGTGTTGATAACGTGTTTATACAAGTATAAGTTGAATCATTGTATGTAACAGTTACTCCAATATCTTCAATATCTTTTATCTCTTCTCCACCACCTGTTATAGTGAATGTAACCATTCTTGTATTCAAAGGAAATAGTAACACACCGTGTTTTCTACTTGTACTTGAATATCCAGCTTTTTTGAAACTATCATATGTTTTTGTATCCTTTAAAACACCGTTTACGGTTTCTTGCATTGGAAGATAAACATTTCTATCAGCAACAGTTGAGTTTGGTAAATAAAAACATTCTGTAGAAGGTTTGATTTTTACTGGAGTTTCGCTAGATTCCTCATTCTCTTTTGGATTAACTTGAGGAGGTTCACCAGCATCTTCTATATTTTTACTATTTATAATGATTATACCTTTTAGATTAGCACAATTATAAAAACAAGAATTTACATTTGTTACAGAAGCTGGAATTTCTGGAATTGTATTTAAGCTTGAACAATTATAAAAAGCTTTCTCCATAGTCTTTGTATTTGCAGAAAGATTGTTTACATTTGTTATTTGACTACAATTGTAAAAAGCTTCTTCCATATCTTCTACAGAATTAGGAATGTTTGGTGTTTGCTTTAAGGAAGTGTTCTTGAAAGTTCTTTTTAACGAAGATATCCCAGATCCTAATGTAGGTGTGATTGATAAATTTTTACATCCATTAAAACAATCCTCAATATTCTGTACACTGTTTGGAATAGTTACAGTTGAATTAAAAACTATACAGTTTTGGAAAGTACTGTTCATAGAAGTACAAGCTTGTGGTATTTCTGGCACATTTTTTAAAGCAGTACAATTATAAAATGCTCTGTCCAAATTAACAACTGATGTGACAGAGTTTTTCAATGTCTGAAGTCTAATACAGTTTAAAAATGCAGATTCTAGATCATTGTCCTTTATAGGTCTTTGATTTAAATCTACAGAAGTAACACGAGATTCTGCTTCAAATGTTGTTTTAGTTACAACTGTATTATATGAGGTTGTTGTTACCATTTGTCTTTCCTAACTAATCACAATTCTGTTAACACCATCTACATTTTCGATGTGCATATTCATTCTAATTGCTTCAATATATCCAGCAGGTAATGGTTCATCTGTTAAACATCCCCAATAATTTATTTCAAAAGCAATACCATAGATGTAACCAGTGTTTTTAAGTTTATCATCTGAACTAGGATATCTATCTAAATTAGGAATGCCGAATACTGTAAACAGTTGGTTTTCTGTATTGTTTATTGTTGGAGATTTATATTTCCACCAAATTTTAGCATCAGAACATCTTAATATGAACTTATCTCGCAAATATTGTGCTTCGTCTTTAGTATCACATAAAACAACTGCCATATACGTACCAGTAATAGCTTTAGCTTTATATTTTTGAGGTATTTTATCTGGATCAATAAAACGTAAATCATCTAGCAAGAAGTATTTAATCTCTTCTTTGTGTGTGAATGTGTTTGTTTCCACAATTGGTTTACTATTTATAACAACAGAATATGCCACTACATTATTTATATTCGTTCTAGAATCACCAATTGCCCCTTTTAAGCCAAAATACTTCCCTTGTTCTGCAATTATAACGTTATCGCCCTTTTCTACTTCTGTTGGAGAAACTGGGATATCCAAATACCATTGACGATAACGATTACCTGTACCCCAGAATACGGTATCAATATCCTTTTGCATGAAACCAAGAAGAGGATAAGATACATCTACACCTTTATCTTTATTTATTTTCTTACGTAAAAGATAGGTATTGAAGATTTCAGTTGTTTCTAATTCATCTACTTGAAACACTCTTGATTCATTCCAAAGATAGTCTTCTTCTTTAGATGTTATGTTATTCTGTTCTCTTGTGAAATCTCTTGGATCTGCTGTACGCATTACAGACAATAAAATTTGACGCATAGCCAAATCTATTTCGTTCAGACTACTATGAAATCTTGAGTTAGATGGTATATTTAAATTTATGTCTGGCATGGTATCTTCTTTTATGTTTAACAATATAATAATAGAACTAGCAAAACCAGTGTGAAAAAGTCTATTTTACTTGTTTGGACCAAGGTTATAATTTGATAAAGATCCATTTCTTCTCATATAATGATAATAGACTCCTGTATCTGGGCATTCGAAGATTTTATTTGTCTTTTTATACAACCATGCTTTGAAAGTACTATCTTCACCTTTTACCATATTTGTTGGAAATCTTAGATCAGGATTATCAATGAGAATCTTTCGTCTTATGATAGACGGAACAATACAACCATATTCATTTTTACCGTGTTTACAAGCTTCGTCAATTACTCTTATTCCTCTTATAATATCGTAATCGTGTCCAATAGAATAATCGTAAAGTGTTTTGAAATAGTCTAAATCAACATAATCGTCACTATCAATAAATCCTACATATTCTCCTTTCGCTTTTTCTATACCAATGTTTCTTGCGTTTGATACACCTTTGTTACACGGAAGATCTATAACAAGTATATTTTTATATACTTCAGCATAACTTTTCATAATCCCAATACAATCATCCTTTGATCCATCGTTTACACAAATAACTTCAAAATCATCAAGTGTTTGTTTTACAGCAGAGTTCAGACATCTACCTAGATAATCGTAGGTATTATAAGCAGGGATGATTATAGAAACTTTTGTCATATTATAGTCCTATTCAGTTATAAAATTGTTTCTCAAAAGCCATTTAATATAAGCTACAGCGTGTTTACAAATCATTGGTGTGTTGTCATTAAGATGAGGACCAGGTGTTAACCGATGATATACAGGTGGTCTTGCCCCAACAGCTGCCTTAACTCTTCTGTTAGCAAAATCAACACGAAATCTATTGTTTACACAATTACATCTTACCATTATATCATTATTGCTCAACGATGGCCTAGGCGTCATTCTTTTTTGAATTTCTTGTGGGTTCAATCCTGTTTCTTCTCTTACATCCTTAAAATCTATCTCAACGTTATACCATTGTGGTCTTCTATAAGTTGAATTAGCTCCTTTTTTAGTATCAATATTATCAGAATGAACACGTGCTATAAAACGCATTATTCTAGTACCAGCATAATATATAGGTTTATCAGGTTGCCAAATTCGAAATTGGGGTATACTGGAATTTGGATCACTCGTTGTTCCAGGTGTAATTTGTTCCATACCACGAATTAGTTCTGCATATTTTACCATGTTTTATCCTAGTGTGTTGATAGAACCTTCTTTTATCTTATTCATTAACCATTCTTGACAGTCTTTGAGATCTCTCCATTCAAGAACCTCATAACCCATTTTTTCCAATTTGGCACAACAAGATATTTGGTTGGCTGACTTTTTACCTTTATCAAACTTGAATTCAACGAAAGTCACTTCTTTATTGTGAAGAATAATTAAATCTGGTTGTCCAAGCTCAGCTCCCATTGCTATAATGTGTTGTTTATAAATAGCCTTTTTTGGTATTTCACGAATAAACCCAATTCCATTAAATACGTCTGTACAAAAACAAAGCATATTATGAGCACGTAATTTTGCCACACAAGCTTTTTGGAGCTCGTGTTCAGAGTTTATAGGTTTCTCCTTTTTTAAACTCAATTGTCTTTGATATGCCATTAGTTTAATCCATCTCTAAAGTCTAACAAATCACAAGCTAATTTTGCAATAATGACTTCACAAGCTTTCCAAGCATTCATCGCACTTTGTAAATCAAGAGTTTTTGCATTTTCCTCTGTCATTTCTAAATAAGACATTTGTTTTTCAAGTTCGAGTACATCCATTGTGATTGCAGGTTTTCCCTCATAAAGTTTCTTTTCAACAACATAATTGTGTAAAACGAAACCTTCTTCGATAATTACACCTAAATCTCGAATCATATCTTGAGATGGAGTAATCTTTCCGTCTTCTGTTACAAAAGTTGAATAAAAATCGTTTATATTGCTTACAATCTTCTCAGAAAGTGCATAAGCTTTATCATTTATATTTTCTTTTTTCATTGTAATTTACCCTTCTTCTTTTAACGTGTTGTATATATTGTTTAAGTTTTTATTCTTCACAAAATCTTGTAGAATAACTGATAAAATCGCACATTGCTCATCATCAAGTAACATCTCAAATTTATTTTTTTCTGTAGAAAGTGAAAAAATGACTTTATTTCCACTCTGTTTTGTTTTAATAATAATAGGCTGAGAAGTTAAATCTTGAAAATTGATTGTAAATTCAGAATCTGTTTGAAACTGTTTTACCTTCTTTTTAGAGAACAAACCTTTGAACATTTATGACTCCTTTTGTTAGTTTAGTTATTAGAACTACCTTTTCAGAAGGAAAATAAAAACTTTTTAGAAAGATGAAATATGCCGATAATCAACACGAACACATTTTGGAACTATATCATAAATGAATCCGAAGCTGTTATTGATAGAGCAAAACAAATATTATCTCGTGAAGATAAAGACTATCAGACTGGAAAAACAGATTATAGTACATATTATCAAGTCATAAATGAGTTTGAGATAGAATTTGATAAATATACAACATTGAGATTTCCTGCTGGTTTAACAGATTATCTTGCATCCAAATTAATGGTGCAAGTTGAAGATAAACCAAGAGATTTTGGTAAAATCACAAAAGAAGACATTTATAAAAAAGCTTATGAAATTAAAGCAATAAATGAAAAATACGAAATTAGAGATTATCAAATCGATGCTGTATATAGTTCATTGTATCGTTTTGGAAGTTTAATTCATTCAACCGTTGGAAGTGGTAAAACATCGATTATGTGTCTTTTAGTTGAATTACTTAAAAATAAAAAAGTACTTATAACAAACGGAAATAATTTTATCTTGCAACAGATATATGATAGGCTAATCTCATTTGGTGAAACAGATATAAGTTGGAATAAAACAAAAGATCCAGATTATACCAAACGAATAGTTATAATAAATACAAGCAGTTCAGACGTTAGATTAAATAAACAAGACCAAGATTATATAGATTTTTTAAAAACAGTTCAATTATGGTGTGTGGATGAGTGTTCGCATTTCCAATCAATTACTAATTTTGAACCAGTTTTTTATACTGATCCAGATGTATTGGAGCATATAGTCGGTTATACAGCTACTCCATTCCGTGATTATAAATCGCCATATTCAGATCCATCTGATTTCACTTTGATTGCGTTGTTAGGTGAACCAGCTTTTAAGTATGAAATGGCAGACACAATTGCTGATAAAAATATTGCTCAACCATATAGTTATTTTGTCAGATATAAAAATTTACCTGCTAAACTTCCACCGTGGCTTGCTGATAATTATTTTATGCAGTATCGGTCAAATATCACCTGTAACAAGAATAGAAATGCAGCTGGATTCGCAATAATCAAGTTTTTGAACGAGTATAACATTAAAACTTTAGTGTCTTTTAATAATATCAAACCAGGTCAAAAACTTCTCAAAAACCTTACAGAATCTGGTGTAAAATGCTTGTTTATATGTGGAAATGAAACAATCTATGAATATAAACCAAACAGAAGAGGAACATTAAAACTTGAAACAAGGAAAGGTAACGTTGATGATGTAAAAAAAGCGTTATCTGAAGACTATAACGTTATATTAGCATCTCAAGTATTTGATGAAGGTGTAGATATAGAAATCTTCCAAGCTGCTATTTTATTTAGTGCTGGAAAATCTCCAATTAAAATATTGCAAGTTTCTGGCCGTGCTTCTAGAAAAAAAGCTGTCAATAATGTTTCTTTTATTATAGACTTTAGAGATGTAGGTGGGAATCGCATATTTGAAACTCAATATGAAAAAAGAAAACAATTATTAGCAGATTCTGGTGTTAAAAATATAGAGGATGTGCATAAGTTCATGGATATGATAAAAGAAATCGGTTATAAATCAACAGTTTAAAAAAAAGTTATAAAAAAAGTAACTTTTGATTTTACAATTTAAGCAATTTATATATTCTATATGATAATGAATCATTAAAAAAAGGTAGAGAGAGGGATGTCTGAAGAGAATTCATATAGCTTTGAAAACGAATTTAATATGCAAGTACAAGAAAAAATCCTCAGTCTTTTGATTTTTGAACCAGAATGGGCAAAGCTAGATGGATTAGAAATTATCAAACCTGAGTACTTTGAAAACAAGTCACTTAAAGCGATTTGTCATTGGATTCATAAATACTACAAGACAACAAAAGATACGCCGACAAAAGCTGTATTGTTGCAAGAAGCTCAAGACTACGCTAATTCATATAATTTACCATCAAAAGACTATTATGCCATAAAAGAGAAAATTGAAAACATCTATTATCTCGAAGAATCTCGTGATATGGAGTATTTTAAACAAAAAGCCATCGAATTCGTAAGACAAATCGAATGGAAAAAAGCTTTGGCTAGAGGTGGAGAATGTTTTAAAAAAGGAAATTTTGAAGAAGCTGTAAATGCGTTTAAGAACATATTATCCATAGGATCCGAAACGAATTTAGGTATAGACTTAAGTGAAACAGATCCAAACGTAATTTTAGATGCGATTAAAGATAGTTATGACCCAGACAAAATGATTAAAACTGGAATAGATTCTCTAGATCGTGCACTTGGCGGTGGATTAGTCAAAAATTCCCTTTCGTTGTTTGCAGCTACCTCTGGTGGTGGTAAATCGAAGTTTTTATCATTTCTGACAAAAGAATGTTTGAAGAAAAAGAAACGTGTAATATACATAAGTCTTGAGTTAACAGAAGAAGAGACTATGCAAAACATCTTAACTTCTATGACTGGATTTACTTTAGGCGAACTCATGAAAGAGGAGAATCGTGTTGCATTTAATGAAAAAGTTAGTATTTTCAGAAATATGTATGGCGATAATGTTATAGTGAAATTTTATAAACCAAACGCCATAACAGCTGATACAATACACAATTTCATCCAAAAAGTAATAAACGTAAAGAAAAACAAAGGTATATATGATTGGAGACCAGACATCATAATATTAGACTACATGGACAAAATGCTACCAATAGAAAGAGTAAAAAACGCAAGTATCTATGAAACAGGTGCGAACGTTGCTTCTGACTGTAAAAATTTAGCAATTACTTTTGAATGTCCTGTTGTCACTGGTTCTCAAGTTGGCAGAAGTGCATGGAATTTAACTGGTGACGAAGTTGTTAGTATCGCAAGTGTCGCTGAATCAGCTGCTAAAATTCACTTATGTCATAATTTTGTAAGTTTCAATCAAAATCCAAATGAAAAAGAACTTGGTTTATCTAGATTTTATGTAGGTAAAGCTCGTAGTGGTCAAACTGGTAAACTGATTTACATGGAACATAACTTGGCCAGAAATAATTTTGTAGAAAAAGAACCTTGGACACAAGAATCACTCAAAGGTACGGTTCCACAAACTGTAAAAGATACAACAAAATGAAAGAGGTAACCTTACGATTACCTCAGTAGTCTTTTAAGCAGGTGGATTTTGAATACTATATCACTTTTTCTTTAATTTCTTTAAATCCCATGAATTTTGTAACTGCAGGTAGAAGACTTAACCTCTATTTTATAGAACATATTTTTTTCAAAAACTTTTATAGACATTTGTCAATCTCATCTTGTAAGTTCTAATACATAGGCTTTTTACTTTACTTTTTTGGAGGTTGGCAATGAGAGTCTATACTGATGCTAGTAGCAGAGGAAATAAGTCTGGGATCGCATATATAGCAACAGATAGGAACCATGAAGTCATACAAAGAAGTGGTGTAGTTATTGATGGAGGAGATAACAACACTGCAGAATTACAAGCAATACTTTATGCAATAGATGACACTCAACCGTTATTACAAAAGAACGAGAGTGTCATAATTTTTACAGATTCTACTTATGCTATAAATGCAATACGAAACAACGGTTATCGAGAGCAAGAAGAAGCTCTTGTGAAAAAAATCCAAAATATGATGAGTTATGCACATTATAAAGTTTTTTGGATTAAAGGACATTGCCAAGATGGGACAGTTCTATCATACTATAACAAAAAAGTAGATAAACTTGCAAAAGGGGCAAGAGTTGAATACGAAAAAGAGACTATTAAGCAGAAACGTCTTCAAAACCTTATTAGACAAGGTAAAGGACTTAGAAATGATTAAAATAGATTTAATTGAAAAACTTAAAGAGTTATATACATATATAAATGTAGATATAGACAAAGAATTTGCGATTGAACTCATACCCGTTGTTGAATTGGTTATGACAACTCCAGACATGATGAAAAAGTTAGCAAAATGTGAACTAAATATTGTTCAGCGTTTATACATCAGATATTGTGAAAAAAATAACATAAAATCAAAAACTTATATGGATTTGATGGATCATATGTATAATTCAGTACGTTTCAAAGTCTATAAATTATTAGAAGCATTGTATGATATAGTTCAAGAAGATAGTCCAGCTTGGAATACTAGATGGAAAATTAAATCTTGTTATAAAATAAAATTTGATGAAGTTAAAACTAACATCGGAGTAATGTTGGAACCAAAACCAGAATGTGTTGAGAAAGAAAAGAGAAATGAAGAAATTCGTAAATATAACACAAAACAGCATAAAAAATGCCAAAAATGGCGGGATTCCAACCTAAAATTTTATAAAAAAATGCTAAAAATCATAAGCAATTAAAATTTTCACTTTACTTTTTTAAATTTTTGCGTTATAATATAGTTGTAAAGACAAGAAAAGGAAAGGAAAGTAATATGTCAATAACAACTTATTATGACACATTAAATGTCTCTAGAAATGCTTCGGAAAAAGAAATTAAAAAGCAATATAGAATCTTAGCAAAACAGTTTCACCCAGATATAAATCCGAGTGCTATAAATGTTTTTAAAGAAATTGTTGAAGCCTATAATGTACTTTCGAGTAGTAAAAAACGCAAGGAATATGATTTGCTTGTAAAAAAAGCAGAGCTTGAAGAGCATAACCAACTTACTTTGTATAAAGAGAATAATGTTTATAATCAAGCTACACAAAGTAGTTATGATCGATCAATCGAAAATATTGAAAAATTAAATACTTTAGTATGTAATGAGATTGAAAAACTTAAAACTGAGGAAATAGTAGATAAGTTAAATTATATTGCAAATTCTGTGGATCAAATGCGAATTAATCAACTCAAAAGTGATATAATTGGATTAAGTGGTGGATATATTACAGAAAATAGAAATACACGTGATAACTGTTCTTTTGAGACAGATATGTACTATAAAGATCCACATAAAGAATCTATTTTCACAATTTTATATAATTGGTCAGAATATAGATTTGAAAATGCTTTTAGTGGAATTTGGAAAAGAAATTTTTTAGCAATATTTGGGGCATTGTTAGTTTATATTCTGTCATTACCACTTATTTTAATCACTAAATTTCTATTCTTCTTGAGACCGAATGAATACAAACGTTTTGGATGGCATTGGGTTTCTCATTTAGATTACTTGTGTTATAAAAATGATTTAATTGCTACAATATTTTGGTCATTATTACTTGTGTTTATGTTTGTAACAAAATTCACATTCACAATTTTATACATTGTTTATTGGATTTTCAAGAACATAATCAGATTTTTCTTGTTACCTATTGCTATCATTTTAGCATCGATAATGAGAGTAATTTTTAAAATTTTAACCCTAAATCCAAAAATGGGGTTATAACAGAGATAGAGATGGGCCTATATCTCCTTTCTATTTTGTCTTTATTATCATAGGCTCATCTCTAACCTTTTAATCAATCAAACATATCAACAGTTAGATCCCACCAATCTGGCTGTTTTTCTTTTTCAACCATATATTGTTTTGTTAGCATTTTTCTATCTCTTTCATTATCAACACACCAAATTACAGGATATCCTAACTTTTTAAGACGAATGAAACATCTCATTGCATATTCGTCATTCCTGTGTGATGTTGAGAATAATAGTAACCATTTATTAGAATATTCTATATCAAGAGGTGGTTTAGGAGTGATTTTCCCTAAAAGTTTTCTTGAAATAAAGTTATAACCAACATTGTAGATACAATAAGGAACAAAATCACCAAATAACGTTTCATAAGGATGTCCTCCCCAACAAGCATTACAAACCCAATCCTTAAACGAATGAGGATCATTATGATCTATGTTATTCAAAATACCATAAGGATCACCATAATCTGAATGAAATAGAGAACGTCCATCCATAATTCTTTTTAAAACATAGTCTTGTGGACTTGTGTAAATGTTGAATAAAGGGCTACCATTGTCAAAGAGATCGATATAGTTACCATCCTCATCACACAATGAAATCAAAGCTTCTTTTATTATTCCAAAATATTGATTTAATGTCATATTTTCTATTGGAGTTATACCAATCATTTTCGATTGTTGCACTAACAATTTATGTGCAATTTTTCTTTCTTCTTTTAATAATTTCCAACTTCTGTTTGATGGAATGTTTGTGTTTCTAAACATAGATTCTCCTTTATGTTATCTACCTATGTTATTAGAATATAAATTTGTCTTTACTTCTTTTAAAACTTTTTATATGATATCTCACAGTTAATGAAAGGTAAAGTAAAAAGTGATAGAATTAGACAACGAACAAAAGAAGATCTACGAATTTATAGTAGAAAAAGGAAAAAATGTATTTATCCAAGGTCAAGCTGGAACAGGAAAATCGACTTTGATAAATTATATAAAAAACAATAGTGAAAAGAGTATTGTTTTAGTTTGTCCAACAGCTTTGGCTGCAACTACAATTGGTGGATCAACAATTCATTCGTTATTTAGACTTGAGCCAAAGGATTATTTTGATTTATCAGAAACGTTAACTAAGAGAAATAAATCAAACGACAATGTTTTGAAGCACGTTGAAATGCTAATCATTGATGAAATTTCAATGGTTAGACCAGATATGTTAGATGTTATAGATGGAATCTTCAAAAAGATAAAACGTTCTAAAAAGCCGTTTGGTGGAGTTCAAACTGTTCTTGTTGGAGATTTATATCAACTTCCACCTATAATCAAATCGGATGTTAAAAAGATTTTTGTTGAAAGTTACGGTGTTGGTTTACCATATTTTTTCGATTCTAAATCTTATAAAGAAGGATGTTTTAAAAAATTTGAGCTTACTGTTGTTCATAGACAAGATGATATTGAATTGCTAACAAATTTGAGAAACTTAAGAAATAGCGTTGATTTGCCAAAAACTCTTGATTATTTTAATAACATAAAAAAGACACAGAGTTTTGAAGATGCTGTAATTTTAACACCATATAAAGCAAAAGCTGAGCAGATAAATGAAGAAAAATTGCAAGCTTTGAAGGGAAAGAAGTGGACATATACAGCTACTATGACAGGTTCATTTAAAAAGATGAAGGAAACACCTGCCCCAGAAGAATTAGTGCTAAAAGAAGGGGCATTGATTATGTTCAATAAAAACGATAAGAATAAACAGTGGGTAAACGGTAACACTGGAATTATCACAGAATGTTACCCAAATTCAATTGTAGTTAGACTTACAAACACAGGAAAAGATGTTTTTGTATTTAAGGATGTTTGGGAACTCATAAAATATAATTACGATGAAGAAACAAAGAAGATAAGTGAAGAAAAAATAGGTTCGTTTACCCAATTACCTGTACAGCTTGGATATAGTGTAACAATACATAAAGCACAATCAACGACTTTAGATAAGGTTATTTTAGACATCGATAGAGGTATTTTTGCACACGGACAATTATATGTTGCATTAAGTAGAACACGAAAACTTGAAGATATGTTAATACAGACAAAACTTACAGAAAGAGATGTGATTCTAGATAAACGTATTGAACAATTTTTAAATGAAAAGGTGAACGAAAATGAAAAAAGGGTGCTTTAGAATATATTTTCATTTTGGCAAGATTGGTTTTAAAATACCACGTTATAATAGCTACAACGGAAATCCTTTTTTAGGGTTTCTTTGTGGTATGATGATGAATATTTTGGAAAGAAAACGCTATAAATATTATGTACTTAAAAGACCAATGAAACAATGGGGGCACGAATGGAAATATAATGGAGGTACTCCTTGCTTGTGTCCATGTTATTTTAGTTTTTTTGGTTTGATTAATATATATAAACATTTACCAAATAGTTTAGATTGGGAAGGACTTAGTAAATATGGTGAACGTATACTGGATATTGATGAAGATTATTTAAAACGTACAACTTCATATTTAATAATAAACGACATTAAACCAGAAAATTTTAGAACAGATGAAACTGCGTGTTTATATTGTGTAGATTATGGGGATTTTGAGATAGGTAATATGAAAAGAACAGGAGTTTTGAATGTTGATTATAAATAAAATTGTCTTTACTTATGACATAGTTTGATTTATTTTATTTAAAGTTTTATCAAGGATTTATGATTGATTATGAAGTATATAGGATACATAGGTTGTAAACAGTCTCTCGTTGATTTCATTTACAGTTGTATAAAAGATTTCACAAAGTTTGATGACAGTAAACAAAAAATTATTATAGCAGATGTTTTTGCTGGTACAGGATCTGTTGGCGCATATTTTAGAAATCTAGGATATAAAGTCATAGCAAATGATATTCAATATTATAGCTATATTTTAAATAAAGCAATTATCCAGTGTGTTAAACCACAAGTCAATTTGATAGACGAATTAAATAATTTGGATGAAATAGAAGGATTTATTTATAAAAATTACTGTTTCGGATCTGGAAGTACAAGAATGTATTTCAGTGATTACAATGGTAAAAAATGTGATTCTATAAGAATTGAGTTAGAAAAAAGACATAAAGAAGGATCAATCTCAGAAAACGATTATTATTACTATTTAGCTTGCTTGTTGACAAATATAGATAAATTGGCAAACACTACATCTGTTTATGGAGCTTATCTTAAGAAATACAAATCTTCATCTCTTAAACCATTAATCCTTACCCCATTAGATATTATCGATGGACCAATAGGTGATGTTTATAATTTGTCAGCTGAAAAATTGATAGATTTTATAGAAGGAGACATTTTATATCTTGACCCACCTTACAATACAAGACAATATGCACCAAATTATCACGTTTTAGAAACAATTGCTAAATATGATAGCCCTGAATTAAAAGGTGTAACTGGAATTAGAAACTATGATTCACAAAAAAGTAACTTTTGTAGTAAAACAAAAGCACTTGGCGCACTTGATTATATAATAAAAAAAGCACAATTTAAATACATCTTTTTAAGTTATAACAACGAAGGGATAATGAGAATGGAGGATATACAGAAAACATTGTCACACTATGGGAATTATAAATGCTATACAAAAAGTTATAGAAGATTCAAAGCAGATAGAGATGATAAACGAAATATAATTGCAAATTCAACAGTGGAGTACCTGCATTGTCTAGAGAAGATTTAGAAAAAGATCTTTATGATTGCATTGGTCTAATGGGTATAAATTGGACTATACAGAAAAATAAAGATGATTCTGATACAAATTTCATATATAAATGTAGTACTCTTTCCAAATGTCTTGAAGAAATAGAGAAAAGAGGACTTAATAGAAATTATATTTTACATAGATGGTACAATTATAAAACGTCAATTGAAACTGAAAACATATTTTGTACATACGGAGCGACACATTGTGAAAATATATATGATCACGACAAAGACATTTATATAGATAATATTCCATTTGATGTAAAACTAACCTGTTATCCAAAGAAATTGTTTAAAGAAAAGCCATACAATCTAACCAAAAGAAATGGTAAAAATGATATGATAAACTGGTTATATATGAATCAAAGTCAAGAGAATCGAAAGCAATTATTAAATCGTTTATATGTCATTTGTGATGGAGATTCTTATCAGAATAGTGTAATAAACAAGTCAAATTTTACGATGATAGAATCTGTAATCAAAGTCTTTATGGATTACGCAAAAACACATAAAATAAACGAAATTGTTATAAATGAAAAAAAGGTTTTATCTGATATAATTTACATTAAACCAGATGAACAATATGTAGAAAAAGTTAGGAGATACTTAAATGGAAAACATTAAATTGTATAATGGCGATTGTCTTGAATATATGAATAAAATGATTAAAGATGATGTAAAAGTAGATTGTATTGTTACTGATCCACCATATTTAACAACACCAAGAGGAAACGCTGGTAATTCTGGTGGTATGATGCAAAAAGCAATAAACCGTAAAGGTCAAGTATTTTCAAATAACAATTGTCCTGTGTCAGAATGGGGTCCAAGAATTTATGAATTGCTAAAAGATACAGGTCATTGTTATATCATGACGAATCACAAGAATCTTATGGAATATCTAAATCATTTAACAGGATGTGGTTTTCATTTCATCAAATCCCTAATCTGGGAAAAAGACAACAAAATCATGGGCCAATACTATATGGGTAAATTCGAGTATATATTATTTTTTAGAAAAGGAGCTGGTGTGAAAATCAATGAATGTGGTACTCCAGATATACTTTTTGTGCCAAATAAAAAATTAAAAGGTCCTGATGGAAAAAATCTTCATGATACAGAAAAACCAGTAAAACTCATGGAAACTTTAGTACGAAATTCAACAAAAGAAGGTGAAGTTGTGATGGACTTTGCTATGGGAATTGGTAGTACTGGTGTTGCTTGTAAAAACTTAAATCGTGGTTTCATCGGTATGGAGATTGATCCAGATTACTTTAGAATAGCTGAACAACGGATTTATTACGAAGATTATAGATTTTGACTTTACTTTTTTTAATTTATACTGTATAATATGATTAAATGATAAGAAAGGGAATCATATGTTAATTATAGATAATACAGACAAATTAAATAATATAATGGAATTTAAAGAAGGAACATTTTATAAATTTGTTTGTTTAATAAGGACAAAAGATTATAAAGATTCTGATGAGAAACCTATACTCACGTGTATGGAAAAGCAGGAAATTCTAGTTAAAGATTGGTTAATTGGCAGTCAGGAAATGCTTGACAAAACTTTACCTGATATGCTCACGTTTACGAATATGTTTAAGTGTAGATTATATATGTGCACTGATCGAAAGTCTATTGTCAAAACACTTAAAACAATGAGAGATACAGTTCAAAAATATCTCGATCCATTTATTGGTAATTCTAACGCTGATTGTTCTGTTCGTGCCGTAAAAAAGATTTGTTCATCAGCTACAAATAAAGACGAATCATCAGATAGCGGTGGAAGAAAATGGCTTTTTGATGTTGATACAAAAGATAATAATCTAAAAAATTATTTGTGGAATTGTTTTATGATAAATCGTTATAATCCAATATTATTTGAAACTAAAAACGGTTATCATATAGTCACAGATAGATGCTTTAACGCTCATAAGTTTGTTGATGAAGAATTACCAGATACTGCTTATAAAGAGCATTTGCAAATGTATTGGTTAGATAAAAACAATAAAGCATTAGTTGAAGTTAAAGATAATGCAATGGTTTTAGTGGCAATGGGAGAATGAAATGAGTGATCCATCGTTAGTACAAATAAGTTTCAAGATTAAACCTGAAATGCCGTATAATATGAAAAAGTTTATTCTTTCTGCATTTACGGATTATTACGAAAAATATTATCCAGAAAAAACACTTGATGTTGAGGAATGCCTTCGTTTGCGTGAGTTATACCCTGTAATTGGAGATCTTGCTCGTAATGATGCCTACCACAATATAGATATGCAAATTTGTCAGTTAGATTCATGGGATGTTTACGATATAGATAACAATGAGATATCACATGATGATGGCCATTGGTTAGATGAAGATGGTAACGAGATTCCAAATGATATTCCAAACATAGGTGTATCAATTATTTCGTTACCTAGAAATCCAGAAACAGTCGATGAATTTCTTAAGTTAGTTGGCCCATATGTTTATAGTGAAGTAAGTACAATAGGTATTTGTCATTACTACGATTATGGTAAAACAGTAGCTTATTACTATATTGATGACAAAGGATGTATTAAAAAACACATTATAAAAACAACTAAAAAAGATGAAACGTTGCTGGAGAATCAATAGATGTATATAGATAACTTAATAGAAAGAATTGAATATGCTGAAGATAAATTGGAAAAAGCGGAAAATGAATTGCAACATTATAATGATGAAATGAAAGGAATATGTGTTGGTCTAATTGGATGGATATATAAGCATGCTCCTAAAGGGTATGAAAGAAGAATATATTCATTTTTATATGATCAAGCGGTTATTAGAGATGAACGTGGTTATTCGTTTACAGCAAAAATTCCAGATAAAAAAGAATTTACAGATCTATATAAAGCTCTGTCGCAAAATAATATAACAATAAACAATTATAAGGTCTTAAAAGATTCAAAAGACCAAAAATATTTTTATGTAGAATTGATTTACACAGTGTATGACAATTATTATGATGGTGATGATTGTACATATGATTTAGGTGATTATATTTTGCCTTGTGAGATGATTGAGCGTTGTCATAATATATTTACTGCTGAACAAGATGAAAAGAAAAAAGATAATGAGAGAGAATTAACAAAACTTCTTCAACAGCATATTGATAGAATGTATGAGATAATTGAAGAAAACAAACAATTAGCAGAAAAGAATGAACAAGAAAGAAAGATGAAGTTAGAAAAAGAGAAAGAAGAAAAAGAATATCAGCAATATCTTGAATTGAAAAAGAAGTTTGAGCATAAGCAATGATACATATAATACTAATTGAATATAAAGAGTATGAAAGTTTAATGGATAAAAATCTTATAGATGACAATGCTTTTTATTTAACTATAGATGAGGTCAAGTAATGAAAACTGAAGAAATTATAAGAGAATTTTATCCAAAATTAATTACAAACGAGTTGGTTTCTGTTCAACCAATGAATTGTAATATATTTTGTTTGAAACATCAAGAACCAACTATTCCAGAATGGGTTATTGAATCTGGTTTAATTCAATTTTGTGATAATAATAGAGCTGATATTCATTATCATTACTATGTAGAAAGGAAAGATAACAACTATTACTATTGTGAGTTGGATAATAGATATAGTGTTGATACTGATGACGAAAAAATATTAAATGAAAACAATAGTGTAGTTGATAAAATAAACACTTTTTGTTCTTTGAAAAATCTAAAATGTGTCGTAAAAGTTATTAGGACACATTGCTTTATGGAAGGATGGTATAAAGGATTATCTATTGAGATAACTGAGAAATCAAATGACTTGGGATGATTTATTAACTTATATGGAAGAACATTATAATCCAAATGTTTGGGATTCAAGTTATAAGTATCTATGGATATCATCAGAAGGAAATCATACAGTAAGATTTCATAAAAACGGTGATATAACAGTAAGTGATGATATGGATAATTATGATATTACTATTGCTGAACACAGAAGTTATGAACACATGATTAAAATAATCGAAGGGTTGTTAAAATGACTTGGGAAGAATTAAAAGAAAAAGTAAACGAATTAAAAAACATTGAAGTTATGGCTGATTATGACACATATGTTTTAATATCTCAGCAAGGGAATTATTATATTAAGTTTTCAAAAAACGGAGAGATTAGTGTAGTTTATGATTGGGATGTTAATGATTTAATTATTGCAGACAATAGGACTCCAGACCAGATGTATGTAATTATGGAGGCTTTGAAATGACTTGGGAAGAATTAGTCAAAGAAGCTGATAAATACGGTTGGATTTTGATTACCCCAACTAAAGAAGAAGTAGACATAAAGTGTGAAGGAAAAGAATGGTATTACTTTACATTTAAGTATGATGAGTTTTTAGCACACGAAGATATACCTTTAACCTTCTATAAAAAATGTAATGCTATATTCTGTGATTACAATGATGTAGATAAATACCCTACACTAATACAAATGAATGTACCTTTTGAAAATATGTTAGAAATAATGAGGAATTTGGATCGTGAATGATAATTTTATGTTTGAATTGGTTAAAGCTGAACGAGATAAATGCTTAATAGAAACCATTAAGGAGTGTTCTTTACATCCTGATAGACCTATTGAAATCACTAAACAAGTCATTAAACTAACTGAACAAGAGCTAGAAGAAGTGTTTAATAAAGTAAATATGTCAGAAGAAAATAGAACGATTTACAGGAATGCATATTTCAATGAAAAGTAAGGAAGTCAAAAAGTGAATGAAATCAAATTATATAATGATGACTGTATAACTATAATGGATCAATTAATCTCAGATGGAGTAAAAGTCGATGCTATTATAACTGATCCACCATATGGTTCAACGGCTTGCTCTTGGGATTCAATTATACCGTTCAATGAAATGTGGAATTGTGTAAAAAAGATTCGTAAACCTAATGCGGTGGTATGTCTATTTGGTAACGAACCTTTTAGCAGTTTATTGAGAGAAAGTAATCTTAAAGAATACCGTTATGATATTTACTGGCAAAAAGAAAGACCTACTAATGTTTTTCAATTAAAGAAACGACCAGGAAAAGTTATAGAAACCATAAGTGTATTTTATGATAAACAACCTACGTATAATCCACAAATGGTAAAATATGATGGGCCAAAAAGAACTAATAAGATAAAGGATGGTAAATTAGGATCCTTAATTGATAATGGTAACAAAAAGCCAAAAGAATATGAAGATACTGGCTACAGATACCCATCTCAAGTAGTACAATTCAAAAGAGATATATTGACAAGTAATCTACATCCTACACAAAAACCTCTTGCACTTATGGAATATCTTGTTCAAACTTACACAAACGAAGGAGATATTGTTTTGGATTTCACAATGGGTTCAGGAACTACTGGTGTTGCTTGTAAAAAATTAAATCGTAAATTCGTAGGTATAGAATTAGATAATAAATATTTTGAAATTGCAAAGGAGAGACTTTATTAATGCTTAAATTTACATATGCTTGTATGTTCGCTGGGAAAACAACACAATTGATAAATGTTTATGAAACTTATAAAAGGAAAGGACTTGATCCAATTGTAATTAAACCAGTCATAGATGATAGAGAAGGAAATTTTAACGGATGGGGTACAACTTCTTCAAGACTTATCAACAAAGAAATACCAGCTTATTATTACAAAGACATTTTAGAACTTTCAAAGTTAGATTATAAGACTTTATTTATAGATGAAGCCCAATTCATGACGAGAGAAGATGTACTTTACGTAGCAGAATTGGCTGATAAGGGTGTTGATGTATTAGCTTATGGACTTAAAACAGATATTAACGGAGATCTATTTGAGGGTTCACGAGCATTAATCGCCTTAGCCGATCAATGCTTTGAAATGGAAAGTTTATGTCAAATTGAGAATTGTACAAATAAAGCTGTAGCTCATGCAAGATATATTGATGGTAAACGCATTTGGTCTGGAGACGCTGTTGTAATTGAGAAAGGAAATATTACTTATAAGGCTCTTTGCAGAAAGCATTGGAGAGAATGAAAAATTGACTTTACTTTTTCAAATATTTGCTATATAATGACCTTGAAATGTGAAAAATATCACATCAATTCTAATTTTTAAGAAAGGATAAATATACATGAGTAGCAAAGAATGTGACGAGAATCTTTTTAAGAAACTCGAAAAAATGTTTGGATTCAATAAAAAGAATGATCAAATATTTGTACCAAAAGAATTAGCTCAACAAATTGTGTGTGATGTTGAGTTAGCACCAAAGAAACGTGGCCGTAAACCAAAACCTAAGATTGTTGAGCCACAAATTAAAGAAACAAAGAGTGTAAATCTTTTTGATCTTACGGATATATCTGATATTGATCCTCTTGTAAAAGTAAAAATTGTAAGAGAACATGAAAAAGATTTCGGTAGTAGAATGTTTAATTTGTTTGATATCGCTAAACAGTGTGGAATAAAAACTTTGACAACTGATCAACTTACTGCAGCTTATTACAAAGTTTACTCCTCAAATAATAAAGACGGTATCAAAACAAGAGTTCAAATCGCAAATAAATTATACTATATGGATTTCGCAAAATGTAAAAATGTAAGAAATGCACACGTAGTTAAAGTAAAAAATACAAATTGCACCTATACAATGTCAGATTACTAATTTTGAAAGGATATACACATGAGTTATAATAAAGACATTTTTGATTATAGAAATTTACCGCAATCAATTAAAACTAAACTTCAACTCGATCTGGAACCTAGTGACATTTTCCGTGATAAAATTTATACATTATTCAGTTTAGCCAAACAACAAAATATCAATAAGCTAAACGAAAATCAAATCGCCGTAGCTTATTATAGAAAATATACTACTAAAGACAGCAAAGACATTAAGACAGTTGATCAAATTCGTGCTAAACTACGTAATATGATTTCATCAGAAGCTGCTTATAAAATGAAACATCCAGATTCAACCATCAAAACGTTAAAGAGAGTTGAAAATGAAAAAGAATGTTACACAGTCGAATGATAGCAACGTCTTCTATAAAAAGTCCAGAGGGTTACTTGAAGTAGCTCTCTGGATGCAAGATCAAGATGAAGGTGTTTCCATAAATGATATTATGAGTATGTTGAAAGTATCAAAACGTACTGCTATTCGAATAAAAGACAGCATAATAAATTGGTTTCCAGAAATATATGCAGTTAATGTACAACATAATAAAAAGAAATGGATAATGCCAAAAGGAACAATTACGTTAAAATCAGTGAGCGATTCAGATATGACTAAAGATAGATTTCAAACTAAACTAGAAGAATTAATTACACTGGCTAATAAAGCTGGTTATCAAAAAGTAACACCAAAACAACTTGTAATTGCTTATTATGGTAAATATACGACACAGGATAATAGTGATCGTAAAACTTTATCTGAAATAAGAACAGGTTTATCTAAATTATCATCTGAGTATAACAAGCATATAGACTTTAATGACTAACGAGTTTACTTTTGATAGTTTTATAAAGAGTGTAGGAAACAGTATAGAATTTCTTACTGAGAAAGGTGGCTACACTCTTTCTTTATATATTGTACAAGATGAGATTAAGAACAGATGTGATATATATTTATCGATATCAGACGTTTCTACAACCTTTATCTTGTTTTCTAAAAGTATGCAGTTACATAATGGTCCACCTATTCCATTTACACAAGATAAAATTAACCTAGATCGGAAAATTATAAAACAAAAGACTTATGAAGAACTTTACAATGATTCTTTTTATGTAACTCCAGAAAGAATCTTTGAGTCAACAATATATTTAGGGGCATATGAAGATAAACTTGGTGATCATATACCTAGAGAAATAATAGATCAAGCATACGAGATTATGATGGCCTTACATAACAATCAATCTTTAAATTTAATAGGAAAGGAAAAACAATGCGCAGAGAAGATATCTATAGACATTTCACTTTAAGTTCAGAATTATATGAATCAGTAAGTAAATGGATTAAAGATAAAGTAAAGGACACACATTATAAAGATTGTTCAATATCAATTAACAATATAGCAAACATAGGCGGTGGACAATTAGGAGTTAAAGTAGATTTTCAAGTACCTCCTATGAACGATTATATAGAAGAAAATTATAGGATTAACATTGACGAACTAGAGAATTACTAAAAAATTAAAGAGGATTATACATTATATAGTCCTCTTTTTCTTTCATTTATTTATCATTATAATCAGGATATCCATAACATTTATTATGATCGATGCCATCTAAATAATCATACAATTCATTATGATGCTCATCAACCAACTTCATAAGCTCTGTTCCAATTGGTATTCTATACATATACGCTATAGATTTAATCCAGTATATTCTATTTTCAATATTTTTTAATAATTCATCATCTTCTGATTCTATAACTTCGTCTGTTTTATAAAGAGCTACTTCAGTCAAATCAATTAAAAACTCATCAAATTCATTTAGCACCTTTTTATAATTGTCATCACTTATCTGAGAATATTTTAATATATCCCCAATTGGTTTTATAAATCTAACGAAAAAGCAATTAAGTTTATAATAGATATCAAAAAACTCAATTAAACAATCTACAACTTCTATGTTTTTATTTTTAATTGTTTCTAAATCTTCTGTGCCATCATTTTTCCAATACTGTATATCTTCAAACTCTTTAGGAAATTCATTCATTATACAAAAATATTTATCAAAAAGTCTAAATATCTTCATATATAACGATAACTTAAATTTATAATTATTATACTTATCTTTACTCATCTCTAAACTAAAATCCCCATACAATTTTACATTTGTATCTACTGAATTATCATAGTTTATTCCAATTTGACAACATATAAAATCAATAAGCTCTATCCATTTACT
Source organism: uncultured Mollicutes bacterium (assembly GCA_945935945.1). Next base: position 49,878 of record CAMESA010000002.1, read on the forward strand.
TATTTTCTTAACACAACTTTCTTCATAGCTACTCCTAAGAAGATTGTATCTAATGCTTAAATCTCTTTCTATAAATGCTAACCGATCTTTTTTACTGGTTACAATGTCTTCTTCCATAAAATTATCCCTCTCTTTTTTTATTTTAGTTAACTTAATTACAAAATAAATTATACACTACAAATTAAAAAAAGTAAAGTCAAAATAAATAAATACACAATAGGAAAAACTTGTGTGGGAATATCAATACTACTTGGTGATATACTTAAAGCTGCTATGGATAATCGTGTGTGAGATGAATAAAGAAAAAAAAGGAATGTAGTGTAAATAAATAGCGTATACGAGGTTAATACACACAGGAATTTAAGCAGCGTGGATCAATTGTGTGGGGAATGAGTGAAAGTAGGGATTAAGACTATTGATTAGACGAAAAAGTGGAGAATAATATGAAAATAAAGAATAGCGTAGAATCAATAGGTTAGCATCAGTTGGGTATCATTTTATATAAGGGCAAAATACAAAAACGCTCTGTCAATTATAGACAAAATACATGGGAATAAATAAGACTTTTTCTGGATCATAAGCGTGGGAGCATTTCTCGAAACTTCCTACTCGCTAGACAGATAGCCAAAAATGCCTCGTGTGTAAAGGGCTTCGGGGAGGGGGAGGGGATGCCCCGTATCCCTGTTTTTTTTGCTTTTATAGGGGTATGTTTAAACTTTATTATATAACATACCATAAAAACAAACTTGCGTTTATACGGGCAAAAAATTCCGCTTCGTTTTGATATTTAAAAAAAGCAAAATGAAAAACAAAAAAGATTACGATTAATATTAATCGTAATAATTTATTTGAAAATTTTTAAAATCTATTATATATTTAAATCAGTTAAGGCGGAAGAGCCTAACCTTAACTCACTCCAAAGGAGCGGTTTACAAGATGCATATATATGCGTATAAAGTCGGTAAGTGTATTTTATAAATGACTTGTATTTTTGCCTATATATACTTATGCATATAAAGTTATTAAGTTAAGTCGGAAAATATATATAACCGATATATGATATAAACATTAATTCGTATGTTTATTTAGTGTTTATATGATATATCGGAAATCAATAAAAAGATATATCAGTTTAGTATTAACCCTACAATATGTAAAGGAATCAAAACAATGACTGAAAATCAAAATCTCAATAAAATCAATAGAATCCGTAAAGTTATGGCAAAAAAGGCAAAATACACAATGCCTGAACTTGATGAGTTTGAATTGATACTTGACTCAGAGGATATGGAATACGAACGAGATAAAACTAACTATTGGCTTGAATCATTCACAGGTAAAAATCAATATGATATAACTGAAAGCTTGTGTGTTAATTGGTAGCATATAAGCGAATACTTTACCCCCCCTATGTTTAAGAGTGATGCTTTTTCATAGGGGGGTGGGGTGGTTGCCCTTATCTATATATTAAGAGTGGTGCTTTTAGTGTATATACAAAGGCAATGGTGCTTTTGATTAACCCTCAATTTAGAAAGGAATCATAAAATGACAAAGACAAGATTAACAGCAACAGAAGTGCAACAGTTAGTGGATGCACAGTTGCTCTCAAAATTAACCGCTGAAAACTTGAAAGAAGTTAAGGCAAAAGTTAAAACTGATGAACTTGCAAGCACCGTAGTTGGCGAGGACAGTAAAGGCAATGTTCATAAACCGTATGAGCTTGCAGGTGTAGGACAGATTCAAGTAATTGACTCTGTTCGGGAAAGCGTTGATACAACAATGCTTATTCAAAAATTAGGTAGTGTTGTAGATAGCGACACTCTTAACACTATGGTAGCCGAATGCACAAAGAAAACGGCTATTCATACAGTGAACATTAAACCTGATAAAACTTATGCGGTTAACTTTGAGCGTAAGTTGAAAGACGGATTTAATTTACTTGATGAACTGGAAAATGTGAAAGAAGAAGTCAAGCAAAAAGTCTGGAAAATGATTAACAAGCAAGCGAACTAAACAAAATAGGGCAATGCTTTTATGAGTGTTGCCCTTAACTATTTAACCCTCTATATGAAAGGAAATTACAATGATAAATGTTACGGAAGAAATCATCAAAAGCACGGCTGATAAGTTTATTGCTATGCTTGAAGAAAGTAAAGGCAAAGGAAAATGGATTAAGCCGTTTTTTGGTAGTGCAAATGCTCCGATGAGTGCTGAAACAAAAAAGCAATACAGAGGATTCAACTGGATGCTTTTAAGTTTGTTGCAAGAGGAAAAAGGTTATACCAGTAATAAATGGGCAACCTTTGACCAGTGGAAAAAAGGTAAGCGGTTTGTTAAAAAAGGCGAACACGGCACAAATATCATCTTTTGGAAACAAGTTAAAATTAAAACTGATGAAAAAGATGAAAATGGTGATGACATTGAAAAGATGATACCGTTTATGAGATATTATACGGTATTTAATGAATGTCAATTACAGGATTACAAAGAGCCTGAACCTGAACAAGTTGACGAAAATATACTGGAAAAGATAAAGTATTTCAAAACTGAATATCTTGACAGAATAGGTGCAACATATAGTGAGGGACACGGACACGCTTGCTATATACCGAAGTTTGATATTATTGAACTTCCGAGCATAAGTCAATTTAATCGTGATATGCTTGAAGAATATATTCCTACGGCTTGCCACGAAACAGTGCATTGGAGTGGTGCTGAATCAAGACTTAACAGAGATTTAAGCGGTAGATTCGGTAGTGAGTCTTATGCTTTTGAAGAACTTGTGGCTGATATTGGTGCAGGTTTTATTAGTAAGCAGTTTGGCAAAGAATATATGTTTAGTCAGAACAACTTAAAGTATATTGAAAGTTGGATTAAGACTTTACAAGATAAACCGAAAACAATTATCACGGCTTGTAGTTTAGCACAAAAGGCAGCTGATTATCTTTTGAAATTAGCAAGCCACGATGATGAATTTTAACTTTTAACAATACGGAGTCTATTCTGAAACAATGGATAGACTCCCTTTTTATAAGGAATACGACAATGACTGATAATACAATGAATGAAAAAGATTATACCAGATTAAAAAATGGTGTAATGGATTTATTTGAAACTTTGGCACACAGTCAAGGTTTTTATGGCAGACTGATAAGGGACATCAAAGAAGCAGAAGCAAGTGGAGTTGATACCACAGATTTCTTTATGCAGTTTAAGGATTGCAAAAGTCCAGTTGACATTGTATTAACTTTGGAGTGCTAACTATGAGATACTTTGCAGTTGTAGATACACTTGGTGGAAGCACACACAAACTATTAACGGAAAATGAGTTAATTGGATACGCTAACAATGCACACTTTGTCAGGAATGGCGAGTGTGAAGAAGCAGTGAATGTTGAATGTGCGATACAGATACTTAATACAGACTTTTTTGAAGTAAAGGAAGTTATATTATGCTAAAAATACTTGACGGAATACTTTGTGTTATCGTTGGCACAGCAATGATGACAATGTTTTTTATGTGTGTATTGACTCCTGAAAAGACAAATAAAGGGGAATATACACAGCCATTCAAATACTGGACAGATGATACATACTTTAACGAAAACTTTAAGTGAATAAATTAATCGTAACAGCCACGCTTTACTTTTTGGTAGAGCGTGGTATAATTTAATCAAGTTTTTAATGGAGAATCACAATGGGTAACAGATGCGTAATAACGACACCAAAAAGAGAATTAGGTGTTTATTTTCATTGGAATGGTGGTAGAGATTCGGTTGAGCCTTTACTTGCTTATTGTAAATTGAAAGGATATAGAACACCTGAAACTGATGACTATGGTTGGGCAAGATTATGTCAAGTAGCAGGTAATTGTTTTGGTGGAACGGATAGTTTAGGCATTAACACTTATGATAATCTTGATACAGACAATGGCGATAATGGTGTATACATTATTGAGAATTGGGTAATAGTTGATAGATTATTTTGTCAATACGAACAACAAGAATATGATTTTCTTGAAATGTTAATTATTATCAATAGTAATCAACCAAAGGCAGAACAGTTAAGCATAGAAAAGTTGTGTGAGTATGCCAAAGAACACAAAGGCTATAACACAGATAAAATAAAAAAAGTATTGTTAAGGTGTGCTGATATATGTGATAAGACAGAGGAAGACATAAAAGATGAGTTGTTAAATAATATAAACAATTTAGTTGAAGAAAAAACAGAAGTCAATTAAATCGGCAACACTTGAAACAACACTTCCAGTCAATGCAAGACTTAGAGATAACTAAAGGAGAATCAAAATGTCAACAGCAATGCACAATCAATATGTAGTTATTGGAACTTTTAAGGGAGTCAATGATGATATTATTCTTGGCTACTTTGATACAATAGAAGAAGCACAACAATATGAACAGGAACTTGATAGGAATATAAAGAACTGTGATGTTGATAGTGCTTATGGTCAAATTGATATGGTCAACATATATCAATTAAAGGGAGTGCCTGAAAATGAGTAAATACTTACACGAATACAACTATTATAGACAAAGTGAACAACGCATAAGCAATTTACAGGCTATGCTTGAATATACTTATAACAGTAGACAGTTTTGGTTGAAAATGTTTTGGTTACAAGCAATGAGTTTTTGGTTAGTTATGATGTTGAATTAATCGTAACACATACACTTTACCTATTACAACAGATAATATATAATATAAACACACTTTAACAGGAGATAATACAATGAATAAATATAGAGTGCCAGTAAAACTTATCTTCACAGGAACAGTTGATGTAATCGCTGAAGATGACGGAGAAGCAGAGGATATTGCTTTAGGTAATATTGGCGGAATACTTGACCACGTTGGAAATAATTGTCGTGATGACATTACCGATTGGGATATAAGTATTCATAGCGATATTGAGTGTGATGAAGATGAAGAAGTTGAGTTAATTGAAGAAGACATAGAAGAAGATGAGGAGTAAAAACAATGGCTAACTTAAAATTTATGAATACACTAACCCACGACAAATATGAACCTTTTGTTTGTGGGTTTTCTTTATCAACTTATCGTAATGATGAGGGCGATAGAGTAGTTGAACATAATGGTTTTAATAACATTGATAAGCAAACAGTAGAAGAC
>CAMESA010000003.1 GCA_945935945.1 uncultured Mollicutes bacterium
ATTATTTAGCAGACCATAAAGAACAAGGTGGTTGCTTTCGTTTTAATACTGTTGAAATGGACGACAAAGGCATAAACAAAAACGTGTCTATTGTTTTAGGTTGGACAGACGGCTTTGATGAAAATGATGTTGATAAGGATAAATATCAATCTGATACTTGGAGATTAGCAATTAAGGTAGGTTATCAACCAGTGAACAGTATGATGCAGTGTGATTATGATGTAGACTTTAATCAAGTGTATGACAAAGAAACTGGTGATGTCTATGATACAGAAATTTGCTTATATCCTGATACAAATTTTGAAAAGGTTGCCGATGATATAGTCACAGAATTTAATTATGTGTTATCATCTTGGAAATCTTGGGAACACGAATAAAGGAGAACGGCTGAAAAAAAATTGTGAAAAAGTTATAATAATTTACTCTTTTTTAACTTTTATTGTTTATAATGTGAGATATAAAGTCAAAGAAAAGTGAAAAGGAATATCATTATGGGTAAGCAAAATAATCCAAATCCTAACCAAAGACACGGCAGACTTGGACAGGTAAAGTTAAAGTCAGACGGAACTGTTGATGAGGATGCAGAAAAGAAAAGGGTATACCAAAATCAAAAGTCAAGAGAAGCAAGAGCAAGACGGAAATTACTTGCACAAGCTCAAGACGCTTTTGTAGAAAATCCAGAGCTTAAATGTGATAAATGGGGAATCAATGCGAAAGATGAAGCAAGATATAAAAGATGTTGTTCAAGTAGTATTTATAACTCTTTATCATACGTTAAGATGAGAACAGGATTAACCTTGAAACAGTTGAGTATATTACAGGAAAGAACAGGATTAAAGACTGTTCCACCAGTTGATAAACGTAAAGCAGATTTAGATTTTAAGAGGAGATGGGAAAGAGGAGATATTTATTAAACTCAAAGTGATGGTATAGAAGTGGTGCTTTACTTAGTGCCACTTCTTTTTTATACCAAATAATTAATCGTAATAAACCTGATTTACTTTTTAGCAGGTATATTGTATAATAATTTCAACTTCAACAGAAAAGGACAAAAGCTATGACAACTGAAACAGCAGAACTTCAAAATATGATGGCTCAATGCTATGGAACTGAACAGTATTATAGAGAAATGTTATTGAGCTATTTATATACAGACGGTGTAAAAACTTTTGCTATGAATGCAGGTGAGGGTGCGTTTTGGTTTTTACAAGAAGTTAACGGAATGATAGTTGATAACAAGATTCGTCAGAGTAGTGATGACTTGACCTCTATTCATCTTAAAGTAAAAGATGATAAGGCAGATATTGTAATGGAAAATAACGGTAAAACATTTAAGAAACATATTTCATATACAGATTGTCCAGAGGGTGATTGGGCTTTCTATTACTCTACCTCATCAAATGTGTTAATGTGGCGTGATGAATACTAAAGGAGAACAGCGATGTCAATCAAAAAAGATTTAGAACGGATTGCTTATTTTTATCGTTGTGATGATGATGTTAAAAGAGCAATCAATGAGTATAAAAAAGATATGTGTTGTGCAAGATTTAACTTTCATTGCCTGATTGATACGTTATGCAAAGAGGGAGATATATCTTGCAAGACTTATCAAAATGTAGATATAACACTGAATAAACATAATAAGTTAGTGTTACATTGTTTATCATACACTTTACAGATATAGGAGAATCACAATGATTACAGAATACTACACAACACGCTATCAATTTGAGGGCTTTTATGAATCAAATTACTACCATAACGATATGGAGTATGATTATAATAATCTTATGGACGATGAGTCAATGCCAAAAGGTAAACATTATGAGTTGGTAAAATTTGATAAATACCAAAGAGATTTATGTAAAGAATGGATTGACTTGGTTAAATATCAATTAGAAACAGCAACGGGTAATGTTATTAAAAGAATTGGTGTAAGAAAGTTTAGACTTGAATCACCAAAAGAATATAATTTTGAAACAGATAAACTTGTCGTAAAGATTGAGTTTAATAAGAGAGCCTTAGAGCAATGGTGTTTGAAAAATAAGCCTGATAAGTTCAATGAATATCTGAAAGAAAATTATTCAAGTTATGACGGCTTTATAAGTTTTACTCCAAATAGTATAGATGAGCTTAAGAATAAATACTTCAAAGAGTATAAAACGTTTAAGGAAAGAGAACGTAATAATCTTTTTAATGTAATGCTTGAATTTTATCTGAACTGTCAAATTGATTTTGAATTAGATGTCAATGAGCAGATTAGATATTGGCAAGACGAAAACTTAGGGGAGTATATGAGATTGGTAAAAGATTGATATACTAAAATTAATCGTAATAACCACACTTTACTTTAATCGTGAAGTGTGGTATATTTATATTAACACAACAGATAAAGAAAGGACAATGAGATGACAAACGATAAGCAATTGGAACTTCCTAATATCATTGATTATTCAAAAGACAAATGGGAATTAAAAATTGAGTATGATGAATGCACAGACTCACCTCGTGAATGGGATAACTTGGGAACAATTTGCGTATCAAAGTCTTGTAGATATTGTGCTAACGAATACGAAGATACTGATTCATTGACTTGGTATAAAGAAAGCGATGACCTCAAAACATTGGAACGTAGAGGTTATATTGTTTTACCTTTGTCTTGTTATGACCATAGTGCAGTTAGAATTTACATTGGTGGTAAATGTGATGCTTGGGATTCTGGCAGACTTGGTTGGTATATCGTAAGTAAAGAAAAAGTAAGAAAAGAATACGGTGTAAAACGAATCTCTCCAAAACTTCTTGAAAAAGTTAAAGCAGTGTTGGAAAGTGAGGTTGAAACATTTAATCATTATATCAATGGTGAAGTATATAATTTCACTCTATATCACAATGATGAAGAAGTTGATTCGTGCGGTGGTTTTTATGACTCTGATAATGAGCATAACGGATTTATTAGAGATATGTATGAGTATTTTCCGAGTGAATTTAGAAACTCTTTCACAGTAGAACAAGCAAAAGAAATAGCTCAATATCCGTGGTAAAGGAGATAAAAATGAGTGAAACATTTAACAGAACAAATGTAGAGTATGACGGTAGGATTTATCCTGCCGTTGAACTCTTAAACTTTACAACAGCAGATAATGTAGTTGTTGAGTATGGTGTATTTACTTCTGAAGAGTTTATGGACTTGAATGATGATAGCTTGCAATACCGTATGCTTGATGAAAGAATATATGGTTATCTTCCTAAACCTTTATTAGAAAAAGGAACAGAGGAAGAGGTTAGACAATACGTTAAGTATGAGATTGGATAAAGGAGAACAACGATGATTGAATGCGAAATCTGTGCTGAATGTGAATCTGAAATAGAGCAAGAATTACCAGAAAATGAATTTAGTTTTACTTGTCCTCACTGTGGTAAACTTGTTATGGCTTGTAATAAATGTATTTATTTACAACAAACAAATACAGGTACTTATAAATGCGATTGGAAAAATGAAACAAACACTTGCTTTAGGAAAGGAGAACAACGATGAGTGATTATAAAACGTTATATGAATTGTCAGCAGAACAAATTAGGGAACTGAAACAATCTTATCTTTGTAATGTTAAGTATAAAAATCAAGGTGTGTCTTGGGGAATGCTTGCTGACGCTGATAATCTAGTTAGTATGGAAGAACTTCAAGAAGAGTATGGACACGTTAGTTTTACTGATGATGACTTCTTTTGTTCAGCCAGTAATTAGTTGATACACAAATTAATCGTAATAATCCCACTTTACTTTTTTGGTAGAGTGGGATATAATTTATACATAAACTTTAACAGATAAACGAAAGGACAAAACAATGCCTAATTATGTTATAAATAAAGTAACTTGTGATGATATGGACGAGTTGAAAAAATTACTACTTAACAAAGACGAAAATGTAGATTTTAACATTGTTATACCAAGACCAGAAGAGTTAGATATTACTAGTGGCTCACACAGTTATGATATACCGTCAAGATATTTTCATACAGAAGAAGCTGAAAGAAAACTTGCTAAACAACGTAGAATCATAGGGAATGTTCTTGAAATACTCTATAACAATACAATGACTCAAGAGGAATTTGTCAAAAAAGTAATGGCTGATGAAAAACTAATCAAGAAAATCAAAGCATTCAAAGGTTGGTATAGTCGTAAAAGTAAGAACATCAAATACGCTATGAAAAAGAAAGAACTAACAGAAACTCTTGAAAATTATATCAAAGGTTTCTTCAACATCAAACGATATGGAGAAAGAGATTGGTATGATTGGTCTATTGAGAATTGGGGAACAAAATGGAATGCTGGTGATACCGTAGTTTATTCCGATGTTATAGAATTTCAAACAGCTTGGTCAACTCCTATTCCTGTATTTGTTGAACTGTCTAAACGTTTGAAAGACATAACAATAACTGTTGACTATGCTGACGAAGATATTGGTAGTAATTGCGGAACGTTAGAGATTCTTAATGGAGGAGTAAGTAGATGTGAACCAGACAATCCAAGAGAGTTTGCTTGTGATATGTGGGGTTATGATTACGCTGAATACTGTAAAGAATGTGAAGAATAAGAGGGAGATTGAAGATGACGAACAATTTAACAGCAAAAGATATTGTTAAGTTAATGGACGAAAACAATATAACACTACACGATTTAGCCAGTGAACAAAACAAGATACTCTATGTTTATAGCATTGAAGACATCATTTGTAGAATAAATGACTCCAACGAAAAATATGGAGTAGAGATGAGTGATGAAGAAAAACTCAAAATTGCGAATGAGGTGTTTGATAGGTTTAGTTTTGGTAATTATCAAGACTTTTATGACACAGTAGATTTTGCGATTGATGAACTCATTGAAGAAGTTAAAGAAGAATTTGAACAAGAAGATAAAGGAGAATAGCAATGAAAAAGAAGTTAATAGTTAGAGAATGTACTTGTCCTGTATGTGGTTCAAGTATGGTTAATTATGGAAGCTCAGACTTGAATGATGATGTTATGAGCTATCATTGTGAATGTAACGATTGTGGTGCTACTTGGAATGAAGACTTTGCATTAACATTCTGTGGTATATCAAAAGTATATGATAAAGACGGAAATCAATTAGGTAATGTAATAAATTTGAAAGGAGAAGAAGAATGCCCGATAGATTGAAAATAATGGCTTGTGGTGCTGTTGAGCGTATTAAAGACAATATACTTGATGAGATGCAAGTGCAAGTGTTTGATACTATAACAAAGAAATCTTATAATGTTGACTGTAATCTTGTTGGTGAACCAGAAAATGGAGATAGTTATGAGATAAGTGTTTATAGTGTTGAAAAAGGACAACTTGTTGATACTTGTAGAATGGATTCAACAGGTGGTATATTTATGGGTGAAGATTTTAGTTATAATGAAATTGATGATGACTTAGGTTCTAGAATCGTTGAACTCATAACTACTTATTTTATCATTCCTTTTTAGGTTATGAAAATTAATCGTAATAATCTTACTTTACTTTTTATGGTAATTATTATATAATAGACACATAAACAACAGATAACGAAAGGACACAACAATGACAAAAGATAAAGTTAAACTCCAAACAAAAATTCGTGATATTGTCTATGATTATGTGTATGAATGTTTTGGAGAATCAGAAGCAAATGACCCGTCTTGGTATATTCCTACATTAGCGGAAGAGATTGCTGACAAGTTATTGGATAAAAACTATAAACCAGTTCACACATATCATAATGACGAAGATGAAGAGGAGTAAGTGCTATGATTGAAACACGTTATACAAAGGCTAACGCTGAGCTTTGTAATATCAATCATAAAATATGTATGCTTGAAAAAGAAAAAACTCAAGCTGAGGAAGAGCTGAAGAAGTATTGCAAACGTCATCGCTCTCTGAACTTTGACAACTTAAAAACTTGTGATGTTGAAAAACTTAAGAAAATATATGCTTATTTTGATAACAATGAAAACTATATTCACGAGTGGGAAGGTGGTTTACGTTGTGATGATAGAGGTATGAAATTGTATTTTTGGGTTAATGATGATGCTGAATATCTTGTTATTCATATCACTAGCGACCATAACAATGCAATCTTTTCTGGTTCAACCTCTTGGATAATCAAAGCACCTACACTTGAAGATAAAGTTAATGTGCTTAAAACAGTTAAATCAGACATCACTAAGATAATTAAAGGAGAATAACAATGGGACAAAGAACGCAATCCGTATTTGAAGTAGTAAAAACTTTTGAAGACTACTCAACTGGAAAGAAAACTAAAAAGACGTATGTTGGCTCATATCACAATCAATGGGGTATCGCTAAAATGCAACTGCTTGATGTGATGAGATTTGTTACAACTTATCAAGACGGTTGTTCAAAAGATGATTATGTTATGCCTGAACGTTTACATAAGGCTTATCTCTTAAATGGTAAAGAATACGAACACCCATTTAAAGGTAAAGCTACACCTGAAAAAGTTATAGAATGGTTAAACGGTCAAGATAATAACAATGGTGGTTTGTTGTTAAAACTTAATGTCAACAATTTCAATAACATTCAATCTGGTGAACTCTATATCTTTAATGACCCTGAAAAAGAATACAGTGATTATTACGATGAGCATCCTGACGGTGATAGTAATAAGGTCTTCAATGTTAATAGACAAATTAGTTTCTTTGAATATATGTGTCTTTACCCTGAGTATTTCAATGAACCTTTTGTTACGGCATTTACTGCTTTAATGAGATTCTATAACATTGAGATTAAAGAACCTGAACCGAAAGAGGATTGATATGCTAAGCAGACGATTTACATTTCAATCACCAGTAGCTACGAAAGAAATAGAAATTAACAAACCTGACGGAAGTGATGTTTATTTTGTAGATATTGTAGCTTACGGTAGATTGGACCAGAAACAATGCAATACACTTAAAGATTGTTTCGATTATATCAGAGAATATTTTAATATGAAGAAAGGACAGTAACAATGAAAGCAGAGATTGAAAGAAACTTAATGGAAGAGCAACAAATTGATGAGCTAGTCCAAGAACTTAATGGTTTAAGAGATTTGGCAGAAGAATGTGATAATGATTATGCTTGTGAGGATATGGACATCGCTTTAGATGAAACCGTTATGCTTGCCTTACAAGATATGGATAGATATGAACGTTTAGAGTTGTTAAAAAATTCTCTAGGTACTCATACTCTTGAAGAACTTGCTAAGAGCTTTAAAGAAACTTGTGTCAAATATGGTATAAAGGAGAACGAAGAAGAAATATAAAAAAATGACTTTACTTTTTAACAATAATGTAATATAATATAAAATTGAAAGGACAAAAATATGGCATTTAGATTTATTAGTGTAAGAAAAGCGAACCAGCTTATTAAAAAAGGTTCACGTAAATGGCGTAAATAATAGAAGGAAGTAATAGACAAATGAGAAGTGAGCAGGAACTCAAGGAAGTATACATAAACAGTCATCATAAAGCGTTGGAAAAGTTCTTTGACGAACTGCTCACACTCAAGAATGACGAAACAAATGCAGAAGATATGTTTACTAAAATTAAAAAGGAAGTAGACAAACAAGAGTTAACTGATGAGGAAAAAGAATATATTAAAGACCACGTTAAACAATGGGCGTGTGATAATGATTTACTCCACGATTTACAAAGACATATATTCAAAAAGCTCATCGATAATAAAGAAAAGTTATTGAAAGATTTAGATAAGAAAAAGTTTTAGTTGTTGTCCTGTATTATTATGAAGTATCTGTTGAAGTGTAGAATGGTGCTTTGGTTGTCCGCTAGAGCACCATTTTTTATATCTTTAAAAATTAATCGTAATAAAACGACTTTACTTTTTTATCAAATCAGAATATAATATATACATAAACGATTGGAGTAACAAACAATGAAAAAGTATTTAACTGAAACAGATTTCTTGTTGAAAGAAGTTTTAAGAGATATTGTTCGTAGATGTAATGATAAACGGCGTTGGAATTATCAATATTATGGTGAAAAAGGTATAAAAGTTTGTGATGAATGGAAGAATAATTTTTTCTGTTTTAGAGATTGGGCATTGAAAACAGGTTACAGAAAAGGCTTGAGTATAGACAGAATAGATTCGAAAGGAAATTATTGTCCTGAGAATTGCCGATGGGTCGATGTCCACACTCAATGCGCTAATAGAAACAAACGCTCTGATAACAAAAGTGGTTATACGGGAGTTATGTTTAACAAAGCAAGAAACAACTGGACTGCGTGCATTGGTATCAATGGTAAACTAAAATACATAGGGTGTGCAAAAACTCCAGAAGAAGCCAAAGAGAAAAGAAACAGTTACATTATAGAAAACAATTTGACAGAATACAATTTACAATAAGGATAAAGGAGAATAAGCAATGAGTCATTCAAGAATTTTAGTATTAGACAACAGTAATTATGATTGCGACCAAATCTTTGAAGAGATGCAGTCCTATGGTAATGGTGTTGATTATGTAGATGATAGCACTGATACACTTGACCAAGATTGTGAATGGTTTTTGAATTATGCTAGTTGTATGGGATTCAGTAGCACCAGTGAAGATAATCATAAATTTAAGATTTCTTCTGTTAAAAATTTCTGGGATAATATGACGAAAGATGTTCAACAAATCCTAGAAGATGATGGTGGTATTACTGAACTTAATCGTTTTGAACTTGAAGATAGATTAGGTATGAAACGTGGCTTTTGGATTTTAATTGATAATGAGCTTTATACTTTACCATATTTTGTAAGTATTTATGGTAAGATGAAAGACAAGGAATTTGAAATCACCAAGACACTAGATTATCATATGTAAATTAAAATGGAGAATAAGATGACAAATAAAAAAGGTTTAGTAGTTAAACAATTTGGTACAGATGGAGATTACTGTACAATCTTTAGCTCTGATACTCAATGGGAAAGATACCTAAAATATCTTATGCTCTGGACTTTAGAACATCAAGAGGAATATTATGAGGGAATGAGTCCTGCTTGTTATAATGAGTTTTGTGATAACGATGATGAACCAGAGTATTATGAAGAGCAGTTAGATTACGCTAAAATAGAACGTGATTGTAAAGAAACCATTAGACATTGGAAAGGAGAATAATATGCTTGAAACAAAATATATTCCACAAGAGAATGCCAATGTAATTGTTAATATCTTAAAGAAAGCACAACAAATCAATAAGCTCGTGAAGTTTAAGATAATTGATGATGAGAGCGGTGGTGTGCTTTACTATGGTGATAATCCAGAAAAAGCAGTACACGAGATGGACGGTCTTGATTGTAACTTCGGAGTCAATTGTGTAGAGGATTTAGGATATGACCACGATAATAAAGTAGTCGGTTGGTTTTTCTTTACACCTTATGAAGAATCAGATTGTGTTCTCTGTGATATGACTGATAACGAATTCTGCAATCAATGTGTTAAATAAACTTAATATATGAAAGGACAACGACAATGAAAGTTAAAGAATTGATTGAACAACTGCAGGGATTACCAGAAGATGATGACATCGTGATTACTGCGATGGACGATAGGTTTTACTGTAATGATTTTGAAGTACACTCACCTTATGATGATGGACAAGCACAAGAAATTATTTTGAACGTGTATGTTAATGATTTTGATACATTTGGGGAGGATTAAATTATGGAAAGTTATAGACAATTTACCAGAGATCTTGGAACTTGGTATGGTATGCTCTGTCGTAATAAAAAGACAGGTAAGATTCATATATATGCTTTAAGACGTGATTCAGGTAATCCAGAAGAACTGCTTGACAAAAATTATGAATCCATTGAAACGAGACTACTTACAAATCCAAGAGCATTATTGCTTGCTAATTACCACAAAAAGCTGCCAATTAAAGATACCAAATATAAGTTTGATTTCTTTACTTATGCTTGCGGTGGTAATTTTTCAGAAGAATACAGAAACGAATTTAAGGAGAATTAAAATGAGAGAAGTATATAAAGTAGCAGACCCTAAACGAATTGGTATTCACATTGAACCAAGACCTAACCTTGATGTTTTTGTCTATACTGATGGCCAAAGGAGATGATATGGCTAAACCAAAAGTTAGGATAGAAATAGGAAAGAGCTATAGAGGATTAGTCAATGGTGCTATCTTCAAAATTGTCAAGGAAGTAGAAGATAAACTTAGACGTGGTAAATATTTTCTCGTAGAATTTCCAAGCCAACCAGATAAACCAGAGTGGCAAAGAACCTATGGTGAATCTTTTTTACAGCACTTACTTATAGAACCAATAGATTAAATGAAAGGAATAAAATAATGTGGTACGTAGAATTAAATGACAGAATTATCCCTCAACCTTATCAATATTATCACGATTGTTTGGAAGAGTGCAGAAGATTAAGTGAGGAAATGTGTGCTGTTAGAACCAGACCTGTTTGGGTTGGCTAAGCTCACAGGAACGTCGTACAGAGCAAAGTAGGTATCAAGATGAGTTACCATACCAGAAAGATACTGAACTGCTCTGTACGGTCAAAAAATCGCCTAAGAACTCGTTCTGTTCTCCTTCGTATTCTCCTTCGCATAAAAATAACCCCTAACCAAATAAGCTAGGGGTTTTGTCATATCTGAACTATCTGTGGGTTCAATTACATGTCATAGCGGATTGTAGCATAGACAACTGTATTACCTGCACGTTCAAAAGATTTCGTTCTAGAATATCTAACTGACATCGGAGCAGCTAATTTAACATCTTCGTGGCCATTTAAACCAGGAACAGTTAATGTAGCTTCAGCAGCGATTTCTTTATAGCCTAAAGGAGCAAGAATATCTTCAGCATAAGCAAAGTTTTTATACTTCAATACAACTGATTTCTTTCCTTCAGTAGCACCAGATCCGTTACTAGCAGATTCTTCTTTAGAAACAACATCTTCGTAAACGGTAGCAGCAATCTCTTTAACAAGCTTGCCTTCTTCATCTTTTTCGAGCAACACTGAGCCCGCAGCAATACATTTTTTCATATTTATCATTCCTTTTTATTTAAGGTACGCTTATAAGAACTACTCGAACAGACCAGCGCAATCAATCTGTCTGTTTATATAGAACTGTTTAATTTTTATATTTTATTATATTTTAAGAGCATTGTTAGTGAATATATGCGTGAGCCTGCTCGTGAGCTCGCTCTTAAAGCGTGCTCTTAAAAGAATTATAAAACAGCGAAAAAATGACTTTACAATTATAGAAAAGTGTAGTATTATATAATCAATAAAGAAATACAGTGTTTAAAATATTGGTTCTTTATTCTCAATCCATCCAGTATTTAACCATTTGTTTTTCCTAGAATTGGTTTATGTTTTTTTTTCGAACTCCGATTATGCCTATGGGAATCGGGGTTTTTTATGCTCATAACACCACTCATACACGTGAAAGTTGAATTACGTAAAATCAATAAGTTAGTATCACTTTTTGTAGGGTTAAAATACAATTAAGAGCACTGTTAATTACAACCTATGCGTTTATAAAAAAATGACTTGACAATTGTAAAAAAGTGTGATATATATACTTTTGCATTGATAACTTATGCTTAGTCGTATAGCTCTGGTGTAAATTTCCCTTACATTGGAGCTTTTTTTTTAATCTGCATACCATACAAACTTCTTAGAACCACAACCGTAACATTCAAAGAGCTTACCTTCTTGTACCATTAGTTTATATTGTTGATAAGCATAAGGACTACGGTTTATACGTATCATTTTATTAGTTTTAGTTATATAAAATTTATCTGGCCCTGTAAATCCTTCAAATTGGAATCCAGACTCTTCATAACCTTTACCGCTGAATAAGTTCCAATCACTAAAACACAATATATTATTCGGTTTATATATATCTATGAAATGTTTAAGAAGTTTACTAGTACCACCAATTACTTTATTATTACTGGATAGGCAACCACGAACCCATTCCCATTCATAATTATTCTTACCAGCAACACTATATTGTCTAGCTTTATTAAACGACGCTATCTGTACTAATTTACTTTTATAATACAATCCTAATTTAACAGTAGCACTCCTATAACCTTGTACGTGATACTTCTCACAAAATTCTCTATAATCTTTTGTATTAACTTCTCTTATTTCACATTTACGAGCATATATCTTTTCACCACGTATTAATCCTAACCGTGCTGCTACAATATCCTTTATGACTTCAGGTTGAGTATTCCATTGATCTTCCCATACTTGTATAAGCTCTATTCCATTCTCATAAGCAGTAACGTTCTTATTAAAATGATAGTTACGTGATCTTCTATTGATTCCATTAAGAGCGTGATAATATATACCGTTAAACTCTATTCCAACTCTTTTTTCCTCAATATATATATCTATTTCAAATCTGTTACATCCTTTACCAATCACATATTTACTTGTTTTAAACCCTAAGGATCCAATAAACTCTCTTAACTCATTTTCACCTTTAGAAGAATATGACGTACCATTCTGTTCTTTAGTATAGTTCATCTTAAGATAACGCTCGGTCCAATCTTCTTCAGTTAAACTTTTATTATATTCGTGTATACTTCTAGCAATCTTTTCACGTACACTTTCTCTACCACTACTCTCAGACATTATCTTACTATGTTTCTCTAATAATTCAGGATCACTCCACACACGTAATTGCTTTTGGCGTTGTTCTTCCCTTTTTTCTTCAGTCCATACATCCTTTATACTTTCCTTAAACTTAGTTATAGCTTCAGGACTTGCCTTTTTACCTTTATTCCAAGCTTCTCTCCCCATACAAGACTCTGATAATTTAGCTTTCTCTTCTTCACTTCTTACTCTATTAGCAACACATTCCGAAGAGCAGTACTTTTGAGGTTTATCTCTTCTGGTCTTAAATGTTTTTCCACAAGTAGGACATATGACTTCGATTATATCTTCTTCATTTCGTTTTAAGCGTTCTGAGCGTGCCTTTTCCATTAAACCTAATATCTCCCTGCTCAAATCATCTTCCCACGCTCCTTGCTCTTCTAACGGCTTTCTAGCATTATAGTAATTGTAATTTCGAACAACTGGTATATTAATCTTACGAAACTTAAACCAATCTCTAAAAGAATCAAGCGGTACTCCCAATGTTCTCGCTATAGTTGGTTTACCTTCTTTAGTAACAGCATCATATATCAATTGTTCAGGTACACTAAGCCAATCTTCTTTAGTGAAATTAGTGTTAGCTTTACCTTTATGCTCTGGTTGATTTTGTTTTGGCATTCTATTTTCTCCAATTAGGTTAAATTTATATTGTATTAGAACACAGGGTTGATTTATTGTCAAGAGAAAAAAGCGCATAAAGAACAAAAAAAATCCCCAGGAAATAACCCAGGGACTTTTTTAACAGTTTAAGCTCTACAGCCTAGAAATTACTGTTGGTTGAAGTTAGCAATAGCACCTTTAACCATATATTCAGGCTTATTCAAGAACAAATCATAGAACGAAAGAGCACCACGATGGTTCTTGAGGTTCGGAGCTTGGAAGGTTGGAGTGAAATACAACGGAACCCACTCAGCCAAAACTACCGAACTATCGCCAAGCTGGAATCCTTTGAAACCGAAAATAACTTGGTCAGCAGGAAGGATCGGATTTTCGTCTTTGCTATAAGGAACAGCAATTACAGAAATCGTACCATCACGCAAAGTACCAGCTAAGTACGGACCAATTGGTTTTTTAGATTCAGGAGCAGCTTTGAAGCCTTCAATCTGTTCAACAATCGGAAGACCTTGAGTAGCAGATACAACCATCCATTCAACAGTACCACGACCAGCGTTTTGTTGAATTAAACCACGAGCTGAAGAAACAACAGTGGTATATGAGCTGTAGCGTTGTTGTAATGTCAAGTTTTCACCGTTACCAGCACAATCGAATGTCAAAGAAGCATCAAATTTAGCACTGTCTTTTAACATTTTGATCAAGCCTAAGTCTCTTTCCCAACGAATTGTACCAGCCAATTGGTTAGCGATCAATTCATCAGTGTCAATAGCCAAGTGAGCGTTCATTACCAAACCAGCTGCAACACTGTAAGAACTCATTAATGGGTGTTCTTTAGCAAGGATCGGTTGGTTAGGAATGTCGAACTGAATCTTACGGATCAAGTCAACATCGGTTTCTGTATCGTAAGCAGCTTCGAAAGATACCATTTCACCATCGGCAATAGCTTCACCGTAGATTGTTGTATCCAATTTAACAGAAGCAGTACCATCACTAGCCTTAACAGCACCACTAACACCACGACCATAAATTACATATGTATCGTCACGATCAGCAATACCATCAACGTTCGGAGCACCATTACCATAGTCACGAGCGATTTCTTTACCGCCAATACGAACGATGAAAGAACCAGCACGAACTTTAACTTCAGCACCTGTTCTTGGGAACGGAGATGAAGGAGTAGCGGTCATTTCAGCAGCAGCAACTACAGAAGAGTAACCAATAGCTTCAGAAGAATATGTACCATCAGTCGGTTTCTCAAATACGATGTCACCAGCTTCTACACCAGCAGCACCTTCACTGTAGCGAGTTTTGATAACGAAAATCTGACCAGACTGACGGTCAAGTGCTTGAATATCCGCAATATAATTTGCAACCATTTGTGGATAAAATACGTTAACGATATCAACTACTCTAGGAGTCAAAGAGGCCACACCAGGGCTTAACAATGATACAGCAGAAGTAGAACCAGCACCATAAGCGTCAGCTTCAGTGAACAACTGCATATGATCTTGATTGAGAACGTATTCAGCAGTATTTTCCATTAACTGAACCATAGTAGCAGCTTGATAACGAGCATCACGATCTTCTGATTCAATCATTTTAACCAAGTTCGGGCATCTACGACCTAAGCTTGATTCGTGAAGAGTTTTAGCAGCGTGAGCCAAGCCTTCGTTAATTTTCTGAGAACGAACTTTAGCAGCCAAGCCTTCATTCTCAATTTTTTTCATTAATATAGACATTAGTTTTATTTTCCTTTATATTATATATTTTAACGTTTATTTTGAGCTATTCACATTGAGCTTGTCTAGTTTCTCTTTGTTAGCTCTTTTTTGGTTTTTTATATATAATGTTTATGTTTCTCTTATATATGTTGGCTCTTTCTCGTGATGATAATTAAGCCTAAGAATTCCAGAATAGTGTTTCAATATGATTACTAGAACTGTTTTGTATTTTTATTTTTTGTATCTTTTTGAATTATTTGTGTGAATTTTTTATTATAGTTATTTCTTTTTTATTCTTTATTGATATGTGTATAGTATGTATGTTATATTTGTATAGGTAGTATAATGGGAGGAAAAGATAGAGCGTGGATTTATCTTTTTTCTTTTTTGTCTATTTGTCTAGATGTTGGTATAGTTATTATATGCCCCGAGAGATTGTATAATAGAATGTATATGAGTTCTAAATAAAAGTAATATGATAGGTTTTATAAGGTGGCATTATGGTATCTGAATTTCGTAAAAGAGTATATAAGTTATTTAGAGAGCAATCTGAAGTAATTGAAATAGATGGAATTCGTAGATCTATTTACAATTCGAATGGAGACAAGATATCTGAAAATGAACAATCTTTACTAAATTTTTGGAATTGGTTTAGTGATAGTATAACAATAGACAATCAAGGTAGGCCATTAGTATTTTTTCACGGTACAGATAAAGAATTTACAGAATTCAAAGCAGGTTATAAAAATGGTTTAGTGTTTTTTGCGTATAATAAGTCATTTGCTGATAATTATGGAAAGAATAAAGCTATGAATCATAATAATTATAACGTAAGGAAGACTTTAGCTTGTTACCTTAAGATTAAAAAAATATTTGTACCTAAAAGAGATTATGAATTACTTACAGATACTATAATAGAAGTGTTTAAATTTTACAATAACATAAAAGAATTATTGAATAAATCTAATTTGACAAATAATGAAAGAAAACAAGTTGAAGAATTTAATAATATAATGTGGATGGCAGAAAATGGAAGTTATATTATTTTAGAAAGAAATGAAATAGTTGATAAAATATGGTCACTTGGTTTTGATGCTTTAGAATTATCGGAAAATGAAGAAGAAACGACCACTTTAGCTATTAGAGAAGGATATAATCAAATTAAATCAGTAGATAATAACGGCAATTGGTCCACTACTTCTAACAACATATATGAATAAACGAAACAATTGAATAAAATGTACATAACCTATTCTGTAATGGAATGGGTTATTTTTTTAGAGGTATGTATAAATTGACTTTACTTTTTTCATCTTTTAGTATATAATATGCTTATAGTAGTTAACCCATAAATGAAAGGACGATACTGTTATGGATAAGTACAAGGAATATTCGAACGTTGATGGTAAGTGGATTGAAAATGGTTTTGTTTCTATAAATGGAGATAAGATTGAGTCTGAAAAGAATGTGTCGATTGAGATTGATGGTGAACCTAAAGTTATAAAAGCAGTTAGGTTAGTATCAGGTACATTACATTATATTGATACAGGAAAAGTTAACGAAGAACCTGTTTGCTATCCTCATAATCAGATACAACGTAGATGGGGAATTATCAAAAAAGATGGTAAAATTGAAAAGTCTAGTTTTTGTGATTGCTGGACATTATATGAAAAACGTTATGATAATTGGGAAGACTTAAACCACATCATAGACTCTTATATTGATGAAAGACGTTGGACAGGTAAATTTACTGGAACTGTCAAGATATTGTTTACTGAAGATTTTGAATACGTTAAAGTAATTGGAAATAATGCGTTTAGATGGAAAGGTGATAGTATATCTATTATGTTAAAGTGTAAAGAATGTGTGATCCAAAAAGGAAAAGAGTATCGTGACTTTAATGCTTAATTAGGATATGTATAGAAATGTTAACGTATGATGATGTAAAAGATTTGCCTAGATATGATGTGAAAGAGAAACCTTGGCGTTATAATAGTATACCAAACGTGGAACAAAGGTTTATGGAGTACTTAGGATTTGATATTGATACAGGAAAGTTTAATGGAATTGTAGAGACGGTTTTACATGAATATAGTTATCATTGTCCAACTTTAAGAAATTTCACAGTATTAGATAATGACCAAGTACACATTGATTTTATAGAGCAGACTGGATACATAGATCACAAATGCTATTATATTGAACATGAAGTAACTTTATCTAAACAGGATTTAATTGATAGAATAAATAAAGAATTGTCAAAATGCATTATAGAGTTACCAGAATCAAAAAGTGTGTTGTTGAAAAAGATTTATTTAGCTACTTGCGATTCATTTAAGCAAAGAAATTTAACTGAAAAAGGTCTGGATAATCATCATGTCATACCGAGATGTTTAGGTGGTGATTATGATAGTGATTGGATTAAAATAACTCACGATGAACATATACTATTACACGCTATGTTGTTATTGATGTATCCGAATAATTGGAAATTATTTAATGGGTTTATAAAAATGAGATTCGGAAAAGATGAAGACAACTCTAAGTTTAATCTGTTTAAGCAAGATAATATGTACTTAGCTAAAGAATACGCTAAAATGTATTTATATAACGGAATTAAAAAGAATTGGGTAATTATGAATAAAGATGAAAGACGAGAATTATTCAGTGCTTTAATTAAACAACACGAATTACCTTAACTTTTGACTTTACTATTTGATTTTAGTTTGATATAAAAGCAGTAGTTATAACAATTTCAATTAGGAGATATTGGTACAATGTTTAATCATGAAGAATTTGTATGGGGTTATAATTACGTTCCTGAGATTAATGATGAAAACAATGGTGAAGTATATTTTGTTGGTGATAAAACTTTGAATAGTATGGCCCCAACAGAACATGAAGTAAATATACGAAAAGAAGATGTTAGTGCATTTATATATTTTAATGGGACGGTTAAACAAAAAGATGGTAAATTTGAAAAAGAATGTATGGTAAAAGTTTATATGAAGAATGGTACTATTTTTTATTTAAGTGATAGTGATAATGAATTTGATTTTGATAATATGGAAAAATAACAAAGGAATTCAAAATGTTTCATAGACGTTACGGTATATTTAAGAGTTATAGAGGTAAAAGAAGATGTACCTATAATGAAATGTATAAATGGTACATTGAGCATTGTGGAGATAATAATGTTAAATCTGCTGTTGATAAATTTTACAGTGCTTATTGGAAGGCGATGGATTATAGTAATACATTAGATGGAAACGTTACTGTTGGATTACGTGAAGATTGTAGTTCCATTGTCTTATTAAAAACGGATGAATTGTGTTTTGAGCCAGTTGAATTTAAAATAGATAAAATTGATGAGGATAGCTATAGAAGAAATTATGTTGTTAATGGAAAGTTAACAATTGATGATAATCCTAATGAAATATGGAAAGAATGTGTTGATGCTCCTAAGTATGAAGTAAGTAATCTTGGTAATGTACGAGTTAAAGGTACAAAACAATTAAAACGATTGGATTGTTCAGTGGGATACTTTAAGTTTAACACAGAAGATCATAAAAAGTGTCTTGTACATAGATTGGTTGCTAAAGCATTCATACCTAATCCTAATAATTATCCACAAGTTAATCATAAAAATGGTAATAAAAAAGATAATCGTGTTGAAAATCTTGAGTGGTGTACTAAAGAATATAACTTTGAACATGCAATAAATACTTTAGGTCGTGATATACGTAAATTAACATATGAACAAGCTGAAAAGATACGTGAAGATGTTTTAGCTGGTAAATATAAGAGTTTGAGAGAAATTGCACGAGAATATGGACTTAGTAGAGATTGTATATATGATTTATTGGATAATGTTACATATAAAACTGCTACAAGTAAACCTATTAATATATTTAGAAAATCTTATGATGGTAAAATCGCAAAATAAAATCGAGATAAATTTATAGAAGATGTAAGGAATGCGTTTTTGAATGAGACACTTGAAGTTGTAAAAGATCTATCCAGCCATTATAATTTAGATGAAGATAGTATAATCAATATAATAGGGAATAAGTAATGAGTAATATAAAGAAGAGTGAGATAGATAGCTATATAGGCAAGAAGATTGGTAAATGGATTATCAAAGAGTATATATCTAAAGGGTATAAAACCTATAATACTCATTGTGTAAAGTGTGTATGTAGTAATTGTGGATATGAGATTGTTTTACCATTGTGTAATTTAATTAGAAAGAAGAATCATGTATGTAAACAATGTAAACACACAAAAATATTAAAAGAAAGGGTTGAATTAAAGGAAAAAGTTAAAGCTAGACGTGAAGCTAAATGTATCGAAAATTTGTATAAAAAGACTAAATTATATAATGTATGGAGTGGTATAGTACAAAGAGCAAAGGTATATGGATTACCTATTGATAGTGAGTGGAGTAACAATTTCTTCTCTTTTCATAAATGGGCGTATGAAAATGGGTATGATCCTAATTTACCAAAGAACGAGTGTGTATTTACTAAAGTTACAAAGAGTTTAGGTTATGTACCATCGAATTGTAAATGGTGTACATGGTCTGAAAAAATGATTCACTCAGAAAGAGATTATCGTAATACAAAAAGTAAATACGCAGGTGTCATAGCTAGAGATAAATTGTATAAGTCTAAATGGTTTGCTAGAGTTAATATAAATAATAAACAAATCTTTTTAAAATCGTATAAGACAATAGAGGATGCTGTAAACGCTAGAAATGAGTATATAATTAAAAATAATTTGCCACACAAGATTCAAGAGTATAAAGGTTAATGAGTAAAGGTCATTGTGAACAATATAAAAAAATGACTTTACTTATGAAATTATTTATTGTATAAGATGAATGTAAATTGGTTAAACTTTTAAGAAAGGAAATAATATTATGCACAAAGGTGAGTATATTAGATGTATAAGATTAAGCTATGATAACAATTCTGATAGTACATATTATGGAAAGTACGCTAAATGTGGTGCTATATGGGTAAAAAGTACAGAAATTGTTACACTTGAATATAATGATGGATATGTATATAATAGTTGGAAAGATGCTTATTCTGGAACAACAAAACCAGATTTTACTCGGATTGTTCATTTGACGTTAAGCAATGGTAAAGAGTTAAATGTACTGAATACTGAAGAATTTGATTTAGAATTACAAAGCGATGAATCATAAGTTAGTATATATATGTTCACCATTAAGGGGTAATGTGGAATCTAATCAAGAGAAGTGTAGACAGTATTGTAAGTTTGCGTGTGATCTTGGTGTAGTTCCTTTTGCCCCTCATATCTTTTATACACAATTCTTATTAGATGATGTAGAAAAAGAAAGAGAAATGGGTATAGATTGTGGATTAGAAATATTAAGAAAATGTGATGAAATGTGGGTGTTTGTCACTGAAGGATACGGTATAACAAGTGGAATGAAAGAAGAAATTAATGTTGCCAAGAGTAATAACATAAACTTAAAATATTTTTATCCAAACGATGAAGCAATAGTATGGAAAAAAGGACCTGATGATGAGTAATGATATGAAAGAGTATATTATAGTTAAACGTTCAAAACAGGATGAATCTAAATTTACTATAGATGATCGTTTATACATTAGAGAAAGTGGAATACTTGTTGAGAAACGGTTCAAATGTAAACTAATCGGACACGGTGAAGAAGAATATAATATAAAACGAATTGGATTAGTCAATGGATCTGAGTATTTTGTTTTAGACAATGCTATGCGTATCAGAGAGTATGTTAAAATAACCGATAAAGATGGCAATGAAATATTTAATGAAGTTGGCCCGTCTGTTATAAATTTAAATAATATCAAAAGCATTGAAAGTTGTACAGGCTATCATAAAGGTGAAAAATGGGTTTTTGCTAAGTATACGATGAACGATGGATCAATTAGATATAAATTAGATAATGAAAAGGATTAAGTGATGAAGTTTTTAGGGTTGAATATATTTACAGATAGACAATTGGAACGTGTCAAAGCTAAAGAACAGTTTGATTACTTATTTGAGATTCTAAAGATCAAGAAATTATATCGTATCTATTCTACTTGTGAAGAATTACCTAAGTGTGATAAATGTAATGAAAACCGTGAGTATGAAGTTGTATTACCAGATGGACAAAAAATCGTAAAGAGCTGTTCTTGCCGTAAGCATAAACAAGTGTATAAATATCAAGAGATGCCGAAGGATGGTTTCTTTTTTATTATTCGTAAGATTAGTGGTGAAGTTTATTTAATGGAACAAGAAGAATATGATGATTTTAGATTTCACGCAATGGCTAAACTTGATGAAATGAAAGATCCTAAACACTGGGGATTATACACTTCAGAAAGAAAAGCAAAACAAGCTTGTAAGATTATGAATGAAAAGTGTATCGTGTTCTGAGGGATATCTATATTACAAAAAAAAGCATTAGAATTGTTTTTAATTTTACTTTTTAATTAGGATTGTGTATGATATCGTTCAGAAAGGTTAAGAGATGGAAATAACAGAAGATTTATTAGATGAAATTACAAATAGCTTACGTAATGACATTGATAAAAAATGTCATTCCATCGCTAGAACTGATTCTTATGTACCTCGTATTGTAAGATTTACTATAGTTGTAGCAATGAAAGGGGCCATTGTAAGTTTTTCAATGTGGCCATATATGACGAGTGGATTTGATAGGAATGATGTGTTTAACTTAGTAAAAAACTATTTTGAAAAAGAATATGGAATTAAATTAACTAATCAACGTCTACATAGTTGTCAAGTTCGTATGGAGTTTGGTGAAAATAGTAATCCGATTGATCCATTGGAATTATATACATTAATGAAAATAAAACAAATTGTATAAGGGGACTTTGAATGGTGTCAGATATACTTATCTACAATTGGGTTGAAAAGAATTGGAATAAACTTGTTAAAAAAGCACAGACCTATGATAATGAAAAGGTTGTTCCTATCTCAGTTCAAATTGAAAGAAAATTTAAATTAATGCCCAGAGATGCTAGTAATATTGCAAGAAGTGTAGCTATTTGGAAAAACTTTAAATTTTGACTTTACTTTTCGTTTGTTTATAGTATATAATGTATCTATGATATTAAAAAACAATGACCCTGTTTACATTTTTTAGAGGAAGAGTGTAATGACAAATTACGATATATTAAAAGAATATGAAGCTCACAAGACACCAGTTCCGAGTTACGATGAGTGGGAGCAATTACAACATTGGGCTGATTTTACTGACGATTACCACGGACTTAGGGAAAAGCTTGAGATTGCTATTAAGGCT
This sequence comes from uncultured Mollicutes bacterium, assembly GCA_945935945.1. The sequence goes on from CAMESA010000003.1 coordinate 22,345, forward strand.
TTGGACAAAATAGTAAATTATAATAGCGTCGCTGAGCAAGTAGATAAATATTATCACATTGTCATTGATGTGCGAGAGATTGGTAAGGAAGCCCTAGCAAAGATAAAGGAGATTAAGTGATGTTTGAATGGTTAAAAAAATATAGATTGAAAAATCATATAAGCAAACAATCCTGTTTCGTTTTTCCTATTATTCCTAAAGAAGAATTAATTGATGGGAAATATTATCAAACATTCCATTTCAAGAAAAAAGAACATACTGGTTTATTACTTGATAGCTTCATTGAAAAAATATATTTTGAAGAAGCTATGTGGAATAAGGATAAAGAATGCTTTGTCGTATTCAGTCAAATCATTAGTTATGAGGATTTTAGGCCAATAAAACGAGTATATGAGAAAAATAAGGGGTATAATTGGGGAATTTGCTCTTATAACCCTAACGATGTTAACCCTTTGGATTTAGAGGAGCTTAAAAAGATAACTTTTGATTTAAACGATGATAATACTCAATCAGATACAGTTTGGGAAAATTTAATAAAATATTTTGAAGATAGAGGATTTTAACTATGTCATATTTAGAAGAACTTTTGCCCGAGTTCAGAAAAGGGGCTAAGATTAGATGCAAAGGATGGGATGAAAACGTTTATATTGAGATGAAAAAAGGTGTCGGATTTGTTTCAAACAACAGGGGGAGAAAATATATTTTTACTTATGAAGATTTTAATCATGCGTGTTGGGAACTCTACAAAGAGCCTGAGTCAAATCCTGATTGGGATTATATCATTGAGAACAAATGTCTATGCTGGTTTTTTGATGATAACGAGAATATAGAAATAAAAAGGATTGCTACTTTTCTTTACAAAACGCCAAGACCCAGCAATAAGTGTTTTATTGACATTGCAGGTTGTAATTGGAAATATTGTCGTCCAGTACGCAGAGATGAAGTAACTTTTTATGAGGATAGGAAAGATGAGTATATTTAAATCAATAACAACGATTGTATCCACACCAATCCGCTGTCTTGGTGAATTGGGAAAAGACCTCAGTAGTCTAACAGATATCAGAAAGGACGAAACTGACGGAATTTTAACTATCTGTACGCTTGGTGCATCTTCTATTGTCAAAGGTGTTGTTAAATCAATCAAAAAAGCTGGAGAGGAATTAGATGAGAGATGATGTTTATCTTCTGTAATATTTACTGCTTACTTCTTCATCAAATCCATCATCTATAATCACTAACCATTCTTCTCCATTACGATTTACAACACCCCAATTTGATTTAGCACCCCAATCACTTATACTTGCTCTATCTGGTTGATAATCTAACATATAGTGATAAAGATTGTATAATTCTTCATTTTGTCCATTGTATATGTTTTCATTAAAGAAGTGGTCTAATTTTATTTTTTCTTCTTCATTAAACCAATAATTAGATCTATTACTATGTTGGAAGTATATATAGTGTAGTATATCTTTTAATTCACTTGTTGTAATACCGAAATGCTTAATAAAATCTTGATTAGTTGCTTTACGGGCCAATTCTATTTCAATCCAAGTATGGTTATCTGTATCGGCTTCATATATTTCAGCAAAACAACCATATTGATTTCTTCCCCAATCCTCTTCTTTTTCGTTTTGGGCAATACCTTTAGCATTCTTTGCAATCTTTAATACTTTTTTATCATCTACCTTAAACGTAATTCGTGATGATCCATTTCCAAGTAAAGGTAATCTTTCTTTACAATATGCTATACGATCTTTGAATGTAGGGATCGTTGAGAAATATCGTAAATCAAAGTTACTTGGATACGCCATTTCTTTTATAATTGATTCTACTATTTCACGAAATTTAGTCATGTTATCTAGTAGCCATACTTTTCGTTTTGAAATCTATCCCAGTCAAAGATATGATTTATATTATCATAATATATCCCATCTTCTTCTTCTGAATATACTTTTACAACTTTAGGATCTTTTTCTGGATATATAGCTTTATATTCAGCCATTGCTTTCTGAGCTTCTTCTGGAGTGTCCCAAACTTGTAAAAAGTCTGGATTGCCCTTATCTAATTCGTTATTTAATCCCCAGCCTTTGTCTTCACATTGTTCGCAATTTTGTTCTTTACAAGCATACTCTTTTCCATACTTATCTTCTGTTTGTACATAGATGGCATATTTTGTGTATAAATCTTCTGACATTCTTTCAACCCATTCTTCATACTCGTCATCTTCATCATTATCGTATGGATGGGTTTTAATCCAATCTAGATCTGTTTCCCAATCTTCTTTAAGACTTTTAGATAATATACTTTCTACAATTGTTCTGAAATTACTCATTTATACACCTTTTAAAAAATTTAACTTTACTATTTTCAATTTATGTAATATTATATAACCAATAGAACTAGAAAATTGAAAGGAATTTGTATGCTACTAGATGAATTAAAAAATATAAATGATTGGAAAGTATTTAAAGAATTTGTATTGGTTGAGAACTATGACAATGTGTATTGGAAAGAAAAAGGTACCATTATAATAAACTTGGATACTATATCTGTTATCAGTAAAACAAGTATAGAAATAGATAATAAGAAATTAGATGTTTATAAGCTTGAGATGATGAGTGGCAATGATCATTTCGTAGTATTTGAAGATTGATATATAACAGAGCGATAAGAAAAAGAAAAGAAAGGAAATGTGATGAAAGTTAAAGACCTATTGAAAAACATAGAAGAATATCGTAGAAAGTATCCTGACATTGATGATTGGGAAGTATATACTGAACAACCAGATCTGATTGCTCCTGAAAATGGTATGTCCCACAAGGAATGGCTTAGCAGAGTAGGCAAAGTACCGAATGTATTTTTTTCAGACAAAGAAGGACAATGGGTTGCTGTCAATGGGCTTAATGAAACTTTTTGTTTTAATAGTGAAAAAGAAGCTAGAGAATTTGCTAATAATTGGAATTTGTTTATTGAAACTACTGTTACCGAAATGGCTAGAAGTAGTGCAATTGTTGAACAATTAGAAAAAGAAGGTTGGAAGTTTAAATATGACAGTGAAGGTTGGGTATACAGAGATGTAGCTGGAGATCATACACTATTTGTAAAAGACAAGATATTTACAATAAATAACAACTATTGATTCAATTGAAAGGATATAAAATGGATCAAAATGAAGATTTTTTACATGAAATCAATGAAGCATTTCGTATAAAACTTAATGAAAAATTAGATGCAACCTTTAGAAAAAATGGTTATACAATTGATCCTACACATTATATACGAGATATTCGTTTCACTATATCTATTTTATTAAAAGGTGCACGCTTAAATTTTACAGTATGGTCTCCTGTAGAATCTTCTAGAAGACAAGAAGCTTTTGAGCTTATAAAAAATTTTTTAGAAAAAGAATATGGAATAACCCTTACAAATCAAAGATTATATACTTATCAAATTAATATGGAATTTGGAAATAACGATAACCTAGTAGATCCATTACAAGTATATACATTGATGAAAATAAATCAAACACTTTAATTTTTTGACTTTACATTTTATAAAATGTGGTGTATAATACTCACATAGTAACAAAGCTATGTGAGTTTTTAATTTTACAATGAAAGGAAACAAATGTCTGATATAAATAACAAATTTTTAATGCCTGAGTTCACAATTGATCCGTTAGTAAATGATAATGGTAAGGTGATAAACGTTGGTGTAAAACGTATGTATGATATAGCATATGAAATTAAAGATTCTATTATGCAGTGGTCTATGATGGGGGCAGGGAAAAGTCAAGCTGTTCAACAATGGAATCGTAAAAAATTTGAACAAGACGCTAATTGGGATCCAAATGTTATAGATGTACGTTTGAGTATGAAAGAACCTGTTGATTTGATTGGTGTTCCTGTACCTACTAGTATTGATGGACAAATGAGAACTGTTTGGTGTATTCCATCTATTTGGCAAGAAGAAGGTAAATATTCTGGTGGAGTTATACACATTGATGAAATGAATCAAGGTCAACCTGCCATCCTTAACGCTGCTTTCCAGTTAATTCAAGACAGACGACTTGGGGATTATAAAGTTCCTGATAACTATTTGATTATAGCATCGTCAAATCCACCTGCTTTCAATCAAACTGTTTCTGATTTAAGTATGCCTTTATCAAATAGATTTACACACTTTAACATTAAACCAGATTTTAATTCTTGGCTTGAATATGAGATTAATAATGGTGGTAATCTTGATGTTATGACATTTTTAAAGACACAAGATACAAGTATGCTATATGATAAATCTTCCATTGAAAAGAAATTAGGAAGCACATTAAATGATACCTTATACACTGATATCTTTGTTACTCCAAGGTCGTGGGAGGTTGTTGGTAAGGTTTTAGATCTACCAGACGGTAAATTTACAATGCAAGAAAAACAAGCATATTGCACTGGTCGTTTAGGATCTTTGTTAAGCTCTAAATTGTTTGAATTTATAAAGAACAAAGATAAATATCAAGATTGGCATACTATTCTTGTTGATGGAAATGATTTTAGAAACGAAACACAAGATCAATTTTGGGCTGTTGAAATGGCGTGTGTTCAGGCTATCGTTGGTGAAAAAGATGATAAAGTGTGTCGTAGTTATATCTTAAATTATGTAAAAGCATTAAGTCATTTGTCCAATAAAGAATTAAAAGCTTGTTGCTTTATGCAATTGTGTAGATGTGAAAGATGCCATAACAATCTAGACTTGTTTAATCCGAGAACAGATGCATCTGACTTTATATTAACTTTGACTAACGCTATACGAGGTTAAAATGAATATACAAGAAGTACATGAGATGGTTGATAATGCAGTACTTAATCTTGTTCTGAAATATCCAACTTATGCACAATTTTTAGTTAGAATAGGATATAAATATAAAAATTTTGGTAATGCAATTGCTTGTACTGATGGAAAAATTGTGTATATAAATGACGAATTGATAGCTGAAATAAATAATGATCCTATTAAGACAAATGTTAAAACAAATAAGCAAGTTGATTGTACTATAACAAAAGATAATATGGTATTTGTACTTTGTCACGAACTTATGCACTTATTAACGTTAACTGTCGATAGGGGTGAGAAACTTGGTATTCCTAGAAAAATAATGACTGGAGACATCGTAAATGAATCTAAGGCTCAATTATGGAATATGGCTACAGATTATGCTATCAATTCTCTACTTGTTAACAATATGGAAGGTATATACACTAAACCAATTGGGAAAATGGTTGAAGGTGCTTTATATGACCAAAAATATATCAATAAAACAGCTGAAGAAATTTATGAAGATTTGAAAGCTAAAGCTAAAGAAGTTGTCATATCTCTTGGAAAATCTGGATTGCCTTTTGATTTAGATAAACATTTAGAAATTGATGATGATTTAACGTTAAGTGACCTAAAGCAAAAGATAATAGAAACTTTTGGTGGTGTTAATAATGGTACATCTGATTCGTCTATAGATAGATTCATTAAAGATTCGATGAAACCTTTACCTTTTAATTGGAAAAAAGCACTTACAAGATACATAAGAAGTTGGGTAAAGGAAAACTATACTTGGAATAAACCTTCTAGAGCAGGAATAGCAAATGGTTTAATACTTCCTTCTTATGGTAAGTCTCCTTGTATACATTTGGCTGTGGCAGTGGATACTTCTGGTTCTATTAGTGATGAAGAATTACAGGCGATGCTTAATCATGTTGCCACAATCTTATCTGTCTTCAATAACTTTACAGTTGATGTTTGGTGTTGTGGTTCTGTTGTATATAAAGACAGTTTTAAGACATATACAAAACAAAACAAAAATGACATCCATAAATTCAAAATTATGTCGGATGGTGGCAATGATATGAGAAAAAACTTTGAATTTATAGAAAAAAACTATAAAGGAAGTAAGCCAGATGCATTTGTGTGCTTAACTGATGGTTTTGATCCTGTTGATGGTGATACAGAATTAACTTGTTCTTGTCCTGTAATATGGTTAATTATAGATCATCCACAATTTACCCCACCGCTGAAAATGAAAAATATAGTGTACCCTTATGTTGTGGATAAAAAGAAAAACGAATTTTGTTAAAGGAGATGTGAAATGTTTGATGCTATGGAGCAATATCATTTTGAAAGAGAAGATTTTTGCAATGTTTTTAATGAAGTATTTACAAGTGATCAATATGGTAAACTTTTTGATCTGATGACAAGACATGATGGTTATCGAAGTTATAAGTTTATTTTAACTAGACATGATGATGACTTTTATATTTTAGATACGGAAACTGGTTTGTTAATTACTTGGTATAAGCATCTCGGTAGAATCAATATGACAAATGATAAAGCTTTAACTTTAGATGAATTAAAGCAAGAGTTCACTAAATTGAAACAGGATTTGGAGGAAAACAATGCCATATAAATGTGAAAAGATTGTAAAGTTAGCGGGTACTTCTAAAGACAGAAGAAGAAAGTTAAGCGATGAACAAAAGGATGAAATAGCTGCATTAAAAGGTACAATATCTCAACGTGAATGTGCAAGAAAATTTAATGTGAGTAGAAGAACGATTCAATTCATATGGGATCCAGACAAACATAAAGAAAATTTGAAACGTAAACAAGAAAGAGGTGGATCTAGACAATATTATACAAAAGAAAAGAACAGAGAGTATATGAAAAGGCATAGGCATTACAAGCAAGGTTTATTTTTAAGTTCTAAAGAACAAATATGAAAATTTTACTTTACATTTTATAAAATGTGGTGTATAATACTCACATATTGATGAAAAGGATTTTAATATGATACAATTAAATGAAGCAGGATTGTCAAGAATTTTAAAGCATATAAATGATAACGAAATATGCTTCATATCTGCTTGTAGAGGTGAAAATAGTAATAACCAAAATAATGCAGAAACAAAAAGATTAGAAACAGATGTCCGTAATTTAGGTTATGGATTTATTCAAGTGATTGGTGGTTATACTGAAAACGCTGGTACTTCATCTGAAAAAGAAGTACACGAATCTTCTATTGTTGTCATAAACACATCAAAACAAAGAGATTTTGATAAAGAAATGCTATATTTGTGTGGTAAGTATAAACAAGAGTGTATTTTATTAAAATCTAAAAACTACAAAACTGCTTGGTATGATAAAGATGGAAACAGAGTATCTCCAGTATTAGACAATTTATCTATACACGATTTTGAAAAAGGGTTTAGTAAAATACATTGTCAAAAATTTTCTTTAATTGAGACAAATGTAGACTTTAGTCAAAACGAATCTCCACGCTCTTTATCTAGTGTTGTGTATGGGATGTGGTTAAGAGAAGCAATGAAGAGAAACGTTTATGATTGGAGAAACTATGATAATGAAGAGACTAAATCAGAAGTTTTAACAGAGAATCCAAATACAATTTTAAAGTCTGCATTGGTTGGTAAAAATCCTAACGTAGAATCTTTAACTATTATCACTTCTGAAAACCCATTAGGACAAAGATATAGTAGAAAAGATAATAAAGAACGACTAAACGATTTTAAAGCTCAATTAAAAGCTGGAGGACATCCTTACAAAAATGTAGTTGGTAAGTATGGTAGTAAAGAGCATTCGTTTGTAATATTCAATCTATCAAGAGATGCCGCAGAAAACTACGCAAGGGTTTATGAACAAGAATCATTTATTTTTGGTATAAAGAAAGATGATGGAATGGTTTATGAATATTGGGTTACAAAAGATGGTGGCACAACTTATGGATTGGCTAAAACAACTGACTTTGTAAGAAATGAAGCACAACTTGAAGATTATTTTTCTAGATTACATAGTTATAAATTTAATGTTGGTTTTGATTTTAGTGAGTCTTTAGATGATTCTCTTGTGAAAAAATTAGGGTCTATTCAATCTCCAGAAGACAAGCAGTGGATCAAAGAATATGTAAATGGTAATCGTGTTGGTATGTCATCTTATTTACATTATAAAAACTTATACAAAAATTAAGAAAGGATTTTAGTATGACACAATTTAGAGAGATTTTTGAAAATGTTTTATTTGATCATAGAGTTTTGACACCGATAAAAGAATGTAGTGGCTACAAACTAGAAAACATTGTAAACTTTTCTAGAAATGGCAACATTGAACCATGTGGAAGCTATTTAACAAAAGGATATGAAATACATGATATAATGTTAAATCGTAATGCTTTTAAACATAATAGTAACTGTGGTTTCTTTTTGGCAGAAGGTGTACAAGATTCTGAATTTCAATGGGGTCTTAACAATTATGCTGGAGGTATGATTGTTTTTTCCACAAATGTAAATTCTGTATTAAATGATAAAAGTTCAATTGTTAAAAAGTTAAAATCAATTTATTACACAACAATAAATAATTTGATGAAGAACAAAAAACTTGCAAACATTTATAAAAGATGGAATGCTGAATATGGTGATAAAGAATATCTTGGTGGATATACATTTGGTCATGGATTCAAAGGAAGATATCAAGGGGAAAACGGAGAAATCTTTGATGAATCGTCTATAACTCTTGAATTTGCTGGAATGTCATCTGAGTTTTTGTTATTATTTGCTACAGAAGTATGTAAAGAGTTTAAACAAGAAACTGCTTTGGTAAAAGATTATAACAACGGTAAGATATACTATGCAAATGGAAAAGATATAGATGGTGTAAATCCAGATGAAGTATATTCTAATGCTTCCGTTGAATTACAAAAAACAAAAAATTTAAATAAAAAGGTAGTTAAAGGAAATGACACATTTTAGAGAGATTGTTGAAAATATTTTAGACGAGGGTGGATTCAAACGTATGAAAAACGTTTTGAACTCTGATGACTTTGCTAGTTGTTTGATTACAGCTTATAAAAGTTTAGAGGGTATTACTGGTGAAGAAAGACAAAAACTTGTTAAAGAATATGACAAGAGAAATGAAGAATTGGCTAAAATAATTAGTCACTTAGGATATGGATATAAACCAACACAAGGTGGATTTCGTTACGAGGATGGTGTTTTAGCAAGTGAACCTGGCTTTAGAGTAAGTTTTCGTCCTACTACACAAAAAGAAGTTGATATCTTTAAAGATGAAATGATTAAACTAGGCGTGAAGTTTGAACAATGGTCTATTCTTTTAAAGTTACCACATCAGAAACCTGCTTACATATTTACAAACGAAGAAAAAGGTATTGGTAATTTGGATATGGAATTTAATTCGATGAACGATACAAATCCAAAAGATTTTAAATATGGGTATACTCAAACAAGAAGAGACCATAGAAAACACAACGATGATAAGTGCTTTGAATATGGTGAATCTTTGGATAAGTTTTTTGAAATGACGGAAGAAGAGATGAAAATTGTTAAATGTAAACCATATTCGTGTTATCATAATACAGTAAGAGGAATAGAAAGACAAAGACTTGGTCTAAAAGGGGACCCGAATAAATTGGATTAAATAAATGAGTAATTATAGAAAAATAGTATCAAAAATAATAACGGAAGCAAATTCTTTTTGGGCCGATTCTGGTTTAGTAGAAGCAAATTATGCACCTTTATATAATTTTCAGAATGGTAGACCTGTAACTGTAGAAGCTTACCATATGACACCTCATACCTTTACAAAATTTAGAATTGGAGAAGTAAATGCGTGGGGAAGAGGTGTATATTTAACAAACAAACCAGAAGATTGCTCATTTAATCCAGAAACTATAAAAGATTGGAATAAAATGCGATTACTTGCAACGTTTTTTAAACCTTTTGTGTATGAGGATGAAATAGGGGATGAGTTTAGAAACTGGCTATGGTCTGAAATTCAAAACATTGTTAATGAAAACACAATGCGAAATAATGAAAAAATAGCAGATTCAAAATATAGCTTCGAAAGTTCATATATGGATGTTTATTATAGACTATTGTTTAAAAATGCTATGGGAACAGCTTTTAAGAATCAGAGTTCTTTAAATGTTATAAATACAATAAAACATTATGATGATTTATATAAATTAAATGTATACAGCAAGTTAGGTTTAGATGGTATGATACTTCCATTCGGTAAAACTGGAATGGCAGATCAAAAGAACGAAAATACTGTTTGGTATGTATGCTATAAACCTAATCAAATTAAATCATATGAAGGAAACAATGGGAATTATGATCTAAATTCTGATGATATAAACGAATCACAAGAATTAACAGAACGTATTTTACCAGAAATTCCAGATGACAAATATGCAGAATTGTTAAAAGACACATCTTCAAACGGTAAAGCTAATGCATATACAAAGTTTTTCGGTAACTATTTGTTAAAAAACAGATTACACAAAGATGAAGATATCGCTGGCCTTACTAAGCGTCATAATGCTTTATATCAAGCAGGATTAGTAAAACCAATAAGTGATTATGTTAATATCTTTGAACTAATTCACGATTTAGATGATAAAAGTGATTACAAAACAAATTCGGAAAAAGACAAAGAATCTAGAACAAAAGCAAAAGTTATTGGTAATGTAAGTGGTTTTAATTTATATCAAATTACTTCTTATGATGCGTCTAAAAAATATGGTGCTGGAACAAGATGGTGTACTACCGCATCTACTACACGTCATTACTTTGATAACTATAAGACTAAATCAAGTGATACAGGTTGGAGAAAACTTATCTACGCTATAAATGAAAAAGATAACAAATATGCATTGGTTGTAACTCGTTCTGTAGATAAAACTTGGTTTAGATCAACAATTGAAGTATACAATGCCAGTGATAAAATTGTTGGTTCATATTCATTACAAGGTATTGGTGATTTTGATTATAAAACTGATAAACTTTCTGTAAAATATGATGATGTGTTTAACTATTACAGTGTGTATGATGATAAAGAATTAGTGGATCAGTTTATGCAATGGAGTATTGATAAATATAAATTAACTAAAGATTATATGGAAAAAGAATTTTATAAACAATATCCTTTTATGTTTACAGCAAACGAATCAGTAGATGGCTCTTTTTATGAGTATTCGAATACAAATGATAAAGCGTTAGGAATATGTGGATTAAATAGGCAAGCTGCAAAAGGTGATTCGTATACAATGATTATCGACATGCCACCACAAGAATTTCTTAATCTTAGTGCGCAACGTTTTGATCACACATCAGTAGCTTGGTTCAAAAATCAAATTGAAAAGGGTGTTCCAATGGCTATGCCTTTCCTTGAGATTGAAATAGAGGACCCTAAGAAGAAAATAGCAAGAGTGTATGGACATGAGGGTAGACATAGATCAGCCGCTGTTGCCGAATTAGGTTATACAAATGCTCAATGTATTTTGTTTATTCGTGATTTTGTTCGTAATGGATACAAAAGAGAAGATTTGGTTGGATGGACATTAATGGGTCAAAAATCACATGCTGGAAACCCTAATACTCATGAAAATAATTCGTTTATAATTAAATAGTTCTATATATCAGAAACGTTTCAAACTATAGCAAAAGGTATATATAATGACACAATTACAAAATGAAATAATGAAATTGTTAGATGAATCTAAGTTAGAAAAGAATCAAGAACAATTGGATGAAGCATCTTTTGAAGATATTGCTAAAGCTGCTGGTGAAATTAATCCAGAATCCATTAAGAACGGTATTTCTCAACCGTCTGTTAAATTTGCTGAACATTGTAAACAAGCAGCAGAAGCAATTGATAACGCATTAAAAGCATTAAAGTCTGCAGACAGTGCTTATAAGTTTAATAAGAATAGTGTTTTCCCTGCTAATGCTAAAGATAATATGTTGAAGAAAATGAAAAGAAAATTCAACGACATGAAAGATAGAAGTGACAGCAAAGAAAATGTTCTGAATGCGTTAAAAAGTGCATCTAGAATGATGGCTCAAGCTCAAGATGATGTTACACAAGCAAGAATGATCTATAATAAATTAAACAAAGAATTGAAGAAATTGTATAACTCAGTAGAAGCTGTACAAAAAATGGTAGATTCTAAAACTTCTTGGTTTGGTCGTACATTTAAGTTCTGGAAATAAAAATATAACAAAATACATAAGAGAAGCGGTATGAACATAAAGTTTGTACCGCTTTTTTGTTACGATTAGTTTATTTTTGACTTTACTTTTTATAATTTTTGGTATATAATGTAAGTATAAGATGAATAAAAAGGAGGAATATTATGTTTAATTTTATCAAGTCATATATAGAAGACTACAAAACATATAAAATCGAGAAAGCACAAGATGACTTAATGTTAGAAGAATCTTTAGCTAAGCATAGAGCAGATATGGAAAAAAGAACTGCTAGACGTGAAGCTGAGGATGAGAAGAAATTAAAAGAAAATATTGTTTATAATAAAGAATCTAATTGTTATACGTTTAGTGTGACCGTAGAACACAATGGGATTCAAAAAACATTCTCTTGTGAAAATCGATCTGAACAATCTTGTAGAAACATAGCAAGTTGTGTATTGGCAAAAGCACATATGTATGAATTGTTTGGAGCATGTGGCTACCAAGAATTTTAATGGAGAAAACAAATGAAAATAGAAAATAAACGGTTAAATGAAAGAATTCTGAACTTCAATGAATCTGTAAAAAGAAGAAATGAAGTAGCAGAATATTATTTTGAACATGGGATACAAAAGACCATGGAACACTTTGGATTAACGAAACAAGGTATTTATAGTGATGTAAGAGCATATAAAAAATTTATTGGTGCATATAATCTTATTTCAAACGTAACAACAAAAAAGGATTTTTCGAGCATAAACGCTAGAGAAATAGTACCTTTGTTTAATAACCCTAAAGTTGGTAAATTTTTTGAAGAGGACTGTAGGCTTGGTGATTTAGATTTTAGCAATAAAATTGAAATGCGACATAAAGTAACTGGGTTAAGATCTTTTGCACAACTTGAAGAATTTATAAAACAATATGCTGATTTGATAGAGAGTGCGTTTTAATGAGTAATGAATGTAAAGATTGGTTAGCAGATACGATGATACAAAGTGCTTTAGCTATAGCATCTCTTTACCATCGCAATCAAAAAAGAAAATACACTGGAGAACCATATATTGAACATCCGAAATTAGTAGCTAAAATTATCACAGATTATATGGAAGCTTGTGATGATATTCCTTTGTTTGCATTCGATCCAATGGACTATTCAGTAATCCAATCTGCAGCTTTGTTACATGATACGATTGAGGATACAAATGCTACATATGAAGAAATACAAAAGGTGTTTGGAAAAAGTGTATGTGATTTAGTATATTTTTTAACAGATGATTTGACGCCAAAAGATGGTAATAGAAAACTCAGAAAAGAAAAATATCTAGAAAAACTGTTAGACTCACCATATGAAGCAAAATGCTTAAAGATAGCAGATGTATTGGCAAATGTTAGAAATCTAGCAGAAGTAGTTCCAGCAGAAGATAAAGGTTTTGCTATAAAATATGTTGGTGAAAAACAACAGATGGTTGAAGCTTTCAAAACGTTAAAAGAGCGTAAGAAAAGAGACAAACGTTATTATTGGTATAAAATATTTTCTAAAATGTTAAATGATTTAGAAATTGAGTTAAAAGAAGTACGTAATAAACTGGAACATTAATATGAAAATAAAAGACTTAAAAGAACGTGGATTTTATAAAGCTATTGATAATGATAATTTTATAATTGAGGTGTTGAATTTATCTGATTTAACAGAAGCTTTGGATATAACAGAAGAGGATTATGAAAAGAAGAAAGATTCATTATTCGTAGATGTTTGGTATCATGATCCAGAATTTCCATATAGACATCCAGAAGGCGTGTATCAAAGTAATGGGAATGTATATGAATTAACTACTATACCTGAAATATTTGAGAATATGGAATTTATGGAAGATATGAATTATGAACACGAATTTTATGGCGAAAATAATATGGTTATGAAAAGATATAAACCAGAGATAAAAGAGAAACACATTTTAAATTGAAAGGGATCATCATGTTTAAGAAAGGACAATTTGTTAGAAACATAGACAATGATCGTATATTCAAAGTAATCAAAATTACTCATGATTTAGGAAATAACCGAATTTATATCTTACGACCAAAAGGAAAGAGAAACAATTTAGATGACATTGAAGAACGATTAGAATGTGCTTATGAAACATATGAACCTGTAAAAAAGAAAAAAGATGTTATTGAGACTATTCGAACACTTGCAGATGCTTTTATAGATTCAATTTAAGGAAATTAAAATGAAAAAATTACAAGTTGGTTCAGTTACTAAAGATGAAAAAGGGAGAGTGTTTGTTATCACGGAATTGTCTCCGAACGCAACATCCTACTCTAGAATTTATCCTAATGGAGCAGTTTCATCAGGAATGGGCGTTTATGGATTTGAAGTTGTGAAAAACTACAGTACGTGGCAAGAAGCTGTACAAGATGAATATTTCAAGTCAAAACAAAAAGAATCTAATAACTATTTTTGAGGTTAGAAATGGCATACAAATTAACAGAAGACGATAAACAAACAATAATGGATAAGATTTCAGATATTCACGATGTAATAAGAGAGATGAAAGAACGTTTAGGAGAATTATACGATGATCTTGGTGAAATATGTGATGTTGTTAAATGTTCAAAAGAAATAAAGGAAGAAAACTATGAAAAAAGAACCTAAGGTTGGTGAAATTTGGAAGAATGTAGATGGTGAATTGTGTATAATTGTTAATATACGAAAGAATAAACTATCTGGCATAAAAGATCCATATGTTACATATAAGATAATTGAACATTCTTTTTCTTCTGGTTTTAACACAATGGAAGCTAATAGAAATGATTTGGTTAAGTACATTGGTAAGAGTTTAATAGGTGATCCACATTTATTATTTGAAACTAAAAAGAAAACAGATGATGTTAAAAAATTAAAAGAATTGTTATATAAAGCAAAGGTTAATCTGAATGTATATATGTCTAACATTCCAGATATACGTCCTAATGCAAGAGAAATTATGCTATTGATAAACAAAATTGATGATATTTTGGAGAAGAAATAATGGGTTTAGTAATAAGAGCTAAAGGTTTTGAGGAAGACATCTATGATTCAGGTTATGGTGGGTTTACGCATTTCAGAGTTGCTGTAGCAAAGGCTTACAATGAAGAGTTTGGAAAATTGTATGAAGATTGGGTTTGGTGCTCTATGACTTCCAATGAATTTCCAAAAGAAGATTCTGATAGAATAAACGAATTGGCAAACAGTGATTTAAATCTCTTGTTGTTACATTCGGATTGTGATGGTAAATTGACACCAAAAGAATGTAAACGAATTTATAATGTAACAAAAAATCTAAAATGTGATTATCTTCAATGTAATTATGCAACAAACACTGGTAAGAATCAATTAGAAGTCTTTAATAGGGCACTTTTACATTGTTGGAAACGTAGAGTTAACATGTGGTTTGAGTAAAAGGACAAAATGATGACATATAAAGAAAAAAAGTTCTTTAATTTAATAAACATCTATGTTATTTTATTATCAAATAATAAGAACGGTCTGGAATTGGATAAATGATTAGGAGTTCTTCATTGACATTACAGTTTTCAACAGACAAGAAATTAAACACATTGGGTATTGTGTTTGATGAATATACTCGTGTTGTAAATTTATATGTTGATGAGTACGCTCAAACAAAACTACTTCCAAAGTTTACTCCTTTAAAAGTTACAACTTGGTTATCGGTCAGATTACAGCAATGCGCTGGTAAGCAAGCATTGGAAATAGTAAAATGTACACGAAAAAAAGATTTTGAAATAAGACAAAAAAGACATAAGAAAGTTTATAAATATTTTGTAAAGAAGAATAGACAATTAAAGTTCTTGTCTAAGAAAATGTCTGAATTAAAATTGAATTATAAAATAAAACCAAGATTTGACGGCAAAACAATGAATCTTGACACAAGATTCTGGACTTTAAATAAATCAGAAAACAGCTTTGATTTCTGGGTTGTATTATCTTCCATTGGTAATAAGATTAAATTATGTTTGCCGTTGAATAATCATAGGCATAACAAGAAATTTAATGACTGGAAAAGATTATATTCCTGTCGTTTGTTGAGAAACAATGGCAAATTCAAGATAGAGCTTATATATGAAAAAGAAACGCCTGTTATTCAAAAAGAAAAGAAAGAATTGGCAATAGATGCAGGAATAAATTGTCTATTATCCTGTTCTGACGGAAAACAATATGGTTTAGAATTAAAGAAGCTTATTGACGAGCTGAATAATAAAGAACAGAAATCACATTCTTACGACAGAAAGATAAAACAAATACACAATTACATCAGATGGTGTGTCAATAAATTAGACTTTGCCTCTTTGTCCGATTTGATACTAGAGAAATTAAAATATATTCAGATAGGAACAAAAGGTAAAGTAAATAAAACAACAAGAAAATTGTTGAAAAATTGGAATTTAGGATTATTGCATACAGCAATAGAGCAGAAGTGTGAAGAGAACTGTGTTCATTTATATTATGTTAACCCTAAATATACCAGTAGAACTTGCCCTATGTGTGGACATATAGACAAGAGAAATCGTGAAGGTATTGTTTTCAAATGCGTCAACTGTGGCTTTGAATGTAATGCCGACTTAAACGCTGCTAAAAACATTCTCAAACGATTTCATCAGGAGAACTCTTTGTTGAGTAATATAGTCCCTGATTCTACAAAAACTAATTTCTTTGTTTTTCATTGAAAATAGTAACTATTCCAGGTGATGATGTTAGTAGTGATAGATGGGAATTAGCTGATGATGAGGAAAATATACAATGAAAAATGAATTGATTTTTAAACTAATTGACGAAAAGAAAGGTTATAGAATTTATCATTGCATTCCTACAAATTCAATCAAAACTGGTAATGAAAAATCTATAATGATTGTTGTAAAAGATGCTGAAATTGTATATGTACCAGAATACGTAAATAGTCAATTCAAAATGAAATGTAAATGTGATAAATTTATAGAAAGCATAATAGCAATTGAAGAAAGTGCAAAAGAAAATTATGAAAAATATTCCAATTTCATAGAAGCTTTAAAAGAATCACATCGTTTGTTAGAAGAAGATTCAGAAATAGATCCAATGAAATGGCATAAGAGAAAAGAAGAATTGATAAATAAAATTGATGGGTTAATAAATTTTTAAGAGTAATACGATGGCTGATATGCAAAAACTATCGAAGAAGAATAAATGGTCTTTACATTGTAATTTTTGTGGTAAAGACGTGTTTAAAGATCCATTAGATTATTATATGGTAAAAAATAAAATTTGGAATGAGATTTGCGATAACGATTATGTCAGTCCAACTCATATTTTATGTCGTCATTGCGCTGAAGAAATTTTAGGCAGAGAATTTATAGATGATGATTTTACAGATGCACCAGTAAACTATGAATAGTTGTCAAAAACGATATATTTTATTTTTGACATAAAGCATGAGGACTATAAACTCCCATGTGTGATATATTAATGGCTGCATTCAAATCTGCATCCATTTCATTACCACAAGAACATTTATAAATCTTACCTTTACGATTTGATTTACAAACTTCTCCACAAACACTACATTTCTGTGAAGTATATGCTGGATTTATTTTTGTGAATAGAATTCCATTTTCTTCACAGATTTGAGAAAGTTTATCCAAAACCTTTGAATAGCTCCATCTCTGTAGTTTGTTTGTAAATTTTTTAGTTAACCTTCTCTTTTTTCTTGTATCTTTTTTAACATTCTTTAGATTTTCAGCAACTAGTTCTTTCACATTATTTAAATTTAACAAATTAATTGCTTTTCCAATTAAATTGTCTCTTTCATTCAAAGTTCTTTTAAATGCATTAGATCCTTGCTTTTTTCTAGAAATTTTTTCATAAACACTCTCTAGTTCATGGCCTAAAAACTGATTGTCTGATGTAACAATCAAATCTTTATATCCTATATCTATACCAATTACTTTACCAGAATCTTTTAATTTTGGCAATTCTTTTTCAAACAAAAATTTAGCATAGATTTTATTATTTTGTTTACATAATTGTATTGTATTCTTTAATTGCCAATCGTTATATTTAAGAAAATAAACATGCTTTCTAGAAGGTAGTTTTAAACTTAGTTTGTTACCGAGAGAAGATAATTTTATCCATATATCAAAACTATTCCTATCGAATTGTATATCTATAAACCTAGAATCTAAAGAAAAACTATCGTTCTTACAAACAGGTTTACTCTTATTCTTTTTCTTTCTTTGAGATTTAACAGTTTCTAATGCTTGCTTTCCGATGTTTTGAAGCATTCTTGCCGATAACCAAGATTCAACTTTAAAATTAACAAATTTACTAGAAAAATCGTTATTTTTCCACAATTGATTGATATATTCTTGTTTGACACGTAAAACTTCATTGAACAAGCAATTGAGTTTGTTTTGCTTCTCTTTATTAGCATATTTCAATGAAATTTTAACAGATCTAATCATTTTTATTATTTAACTCTTCAATTAATTTTTCAGTTTTTCTTTTACATCTTCTTTGACCATATATTCTTGCACAAAAAGAGGTTATGATG
>CAMESA010000004.1 GCA_945935945.1 uncultured Mollicutes bacterium
AATAAAATAATTTGATCATATCCAGCATATAAACAAAAAAAAAAAAAAAAAAAAAGAGTATAACCTAATAGGTTATACCCCTTTACTAGCATAATATAAAGCAACTATAAACATATATGCAATACATACTATTATTTTAAATACTGCTCTTATTATATACCATATACCTAATATAAGCCCCATTATTATACTGGCAGCCCTATTCATATTTAATACCCTTCTTAATGATAATGTAAGAGTCAAACGTTTTGCCGTGGCTTCCGTGTACCTCATAGCCACACGCCTTGAAGGCTTTTAAAAAACAACTCATACCGACGCCGCCTTCAAAACATAGACCATAATCACAAACGCCGTAAATAACTGGATCTTTTAATGTGTTAAAATGTTTTAATATAAACGGTTTTATAATATCATCGATAGCACTAGCGACAGCAGTGCTTTCTTTATCATAGCCGCAACCGCTAGCGGATCCGGTATTATGTAGCGTGCCTATATTATCATATCGTGCCCACGCTTCCACATGCGGATTATAGCCCCACGTTTGAGAGCGTGTCCATTCTACCGTTATTTTAAGATATTTCAACGATCCAGCTTTTTTCATATCCTGGATTTTTAACAAACAATCTTTTTTCACGATCTGTTTTTTTGCTTCTTCTTTTTCGATCTGTTTTTTCACTAGTTCTCTAAAACGTTTCAAATTGCCTTTTTTCAAATGATCAAATTGAGCAGCTGTTAAACGGTCTTTTTGATACCATTTCAAGGCGTCTACATTATCAACCTTTAACGCTTCTTTTAGTGCATTAATTTTGTTTTCAATCCTTAATGTTTCTTCATAAATAAATTGATTTTTAAAAGTGTTTTCCATTTTTTTTCCTCCTATTTTTTTAATTAAAACATAAAACCATAAAGCCAAGCCAAGCAAAAACTAAAACCAAAAAGCAAAACGACAACTGGATCGCATAAAGTAAGCCGCTAGCTGCTTGGTATATCCGCCTATATAATGCGGATCGTCTCAATTTTAATAGCATTTTTATCACCTCTTTTTTTACAATATTATTATATCATATTATAGACATAATACAACAAAAAAAGAAAAAAAAGAAAAAAGATAGACATTTTACGAAAAAATGATATAATATAGTTAGAAAATAGGAGGAAATAGAAAAATGAAACAATTTACAACAACAGACGGAAAAAAGATCGAAAGGCTTTCGAGGTGGATCCAGATCCGCACGGCGTACAATATGCGAAAAAATAACAGTCTTTACGATCTAGGAGATGACGACGGGGAAAACGGCCGTATATGTGATTATTTCATCTGGCACGGTAAAAAATGGCCGTTGTGTCAATTTATGCTATTTAATACTTTTTATATCACTGACCCTAACCCCGTATTTTATGAAAACGGCAAAAAACATGTCATATCTTCATTTGACTGTGAGGACTACAGCAGCCGCCCTTTATTGTTGGAGGTAGACGAGTGGGGAGAAAATGTACGTTTATATTATTAAAATAGGAGGATCAAAAAAAATGTTAAAAAAACTAGTAAAAACAAGAAAATTTGAAAAACAAACTTATAAATTCTATATAAATGAAGGAAATTTCAACAATGAATTTTATTATTATGCTACATGCGAAACGCCAGAAAATGACTTTGGTTATAATGATATAATCTTATTAGAAAACGCGGGCTGCTTCAATGATGAAAAAATAGCGGTATCGCTGCATAGACATTATGCGCCATGGATCATGAAAAAGATCGAAAAAATTTTAAAAGATATAGAAAAAGCCCTATAACATTTTAGGGCTTTTCTTGTTTATAAAGTTTACTTGTGAAAAAATCGCAAAATTTCACAAGATTAGATTTTTTGTGTGCGATTTTTTGTGTGTATGTGTGTATGTGTGTGAAAATCGAAAAGTGCCTAAGTTTTCAAGTCTCCCTAAGTTTTCAGCTAAGTTTTCAATTTTCTACAGATCATCATCCCAATGTGTGTATGTGTCTAAGTTTTCAGGTGTCCCTAAGTTTTCAGTCCCTAAGTTTTCAGTCCCTAAGTTTTCAGCTCCAAGCAAAATATCGTCTAAGTTTTCACTCCCTAAGTTTTCAGATGTCCCTAAGTTTTCAGTCCCTAAGTTTTCAGCCCCAGAAACGCTCTCTATGGCTAAGTTTTCAGCTCCTAAGTTTTCAGTACCTAAGTCTTCAAACTCTGCGTCTACGACCACTCCAGGCGTGCTACGGAGGATTCTCTGCTGCTCACTGATATCGATCACCTGTGTGGACTGGGATTTGTGGACTATTTCTGTCTTATCGGACATACCATACCAGTTTTTGGCTAAGAAAAAGTATAAAATTGTGTTGATCTTGCCTTCTGTTGTCTTCTGAAGTAGGAATGAATGGAATAATTCTTCTGCGTTTTTAATCGAGCTACTGAACGGATTGGTTGAATCATTCTTCCATTTACCCAATGTCGTACTATCCAATCCCAGCCACAACGCAAGTCCAGGTCTAGTAGGAACCATCTTCTTTTCATCACAATACTTCACAAAGTCAAGAATCAAACTATCGAATATTTCAACACTAGCATAACTAAGAGGTCTACCAATCTTCTTTTCAACTTCCATACCATGTTTCATGACATTCATATTATCGATAAGACTTGTGTCTCCATAAGGGAATATTTTATTTTCATCATTCAAACCGTTGTTTGTTTTCTTTTTTTTAGATACGTTATAGATTCTCTCTTCCATTTTCATATTCTGAGGTTTCAAAGCATCTCTATGATCTGCATAACCTGCCATAAGTCATCAACTCCTTACATCATACATTATAACACATACTAGACAGGAGAAACACCTTTTAATGTGCTGTCTAGTAGCTGTCTAGTCTGCGGTCTAGTCGAGAATCGCTAGATTTTATAAGGGTTTCTGAAATGTTAGTCTTGACTAATAGTACGTATAGACAGGAGACAGCTACTCTTTTATATATAAAATAAAATATACATGTATAGTACACATATTTAATATTATATTATTATATATTATATCTATCATTAAAGAATAGTAAATAGATGTCTATACGTACTATATTACCAAAAATCTACTTTATATAAAGCATATTTCGACTAGACAGGAACAAGTATCGTTTATAGACTGCACCATTTTGTCGTACTTTGCCGTACTTATATAAGCATAATAAAAAGAACCAGATCAAACTGGTTCTCTTGTCCCTCAAATGAATGGAGTGCTTATGGACGACTAAATTATAAAGTAAAAAAGACTCTTTTACAAGTCTTTTTACTCTCCCCATGATTGAATATTAATTTTCATCTCCCATCTTCATTCACTCTTTCTACAAATTGAAATACTTACGAATAGACTCCAGGATCTCGGATCTTGGTGTCAACACCTTGCCAACCGAACGTCTCTGATCGATACGCTGCTTATCGATAGAACGAATATCTGACAAGCTCATTCGACTGGTCGTGATCGAACCTTCGATAACCGTTTGAATGTCGACCTCATGCTCATCGCAGATCATACCTCGAACCGTATGGATAGGAATTACTACGAACTTCGACTTGCAATCTTTTAGAACATAACACCAATGCGGTTTCATGATCTCATGAGCATACCCGATGCCTAGATTGACGAATATGACATCGCCTTCCACGATATCACGAATGTTACTAGGAACGATGACTACATCTTTTCCTTTTTCCTGACTCTTTTCAAACTGATATTTAACGGCTTCAATCTGAACCTCGAATGACTTTTTTAGGCTAGCGGCATCGTAACCGATGCTTTCTAGCTCATTCAATTTTTCTTCTAGCATTATAATTCTTCCTCCCATAATTTTTCACTGATTCTTTGTTCTGCATATTCACATTGTTGCTTTGATAATTCAAAACCTATGAACTTTCTATTCATTTCTACACAACCGTTTGCGGTCGTTCCAGTACCCATGAATGGATCTAATATAACATCATCCTCTGAGCAAGAATACATCTCTAATAATTTTTTAACAAAATCTGTAGAGAATGTAGCTTTATTCAAACTGTTAGAGCCATCGTTGTTTTTAGCTTCGATGAAATTGTAGATGTTTTCATAATTAGCCTGACCAGTTTTTCTATAAGATTTTACTTTTTTGTTCATTTTGAAAGTTTTGTTTTCTGATTTTCTACACATAACGAAAACAAATTCACAAATTCTAGTACATTTGTTTTTGCTCATAGGGTTCGGCATGGCTGTAGATTTTTTCCAAATAAGACAATCAGCAATCATGAAGTTGGTTCTTTCAATGATGGATGCTATCGTCAACCACAACTGATTAGGGTTTTCTACACCATAAGACATATTGTATAAGATACATCCGTCCTTTTTTAAGACGTTATCGATGTTTTGAATGACATCAACGGTAAAATCTATATATTGATCTACAGACATTCCGTCTTGATACATATCATAACCTCTGTCATCTAAGTTGGGTCTGATAATATTGTAAGGAGGTGACGTTAAAACGATGTCTACGCTATGTTCTCCCATCTTTTTCATCCCTTCGATACAATCCATGTTGTAAATACGATTTGTTTCTAGCATTATTCTTTAAACTCCTTTCCACAGCATGTACATCTTTGACCAACAACGAAAGTACCTGTGTCATCATGTTCGATGATTGCTTCAAGATCGCTGCCACATTCAGGACAAACATCATCATCGATCAATGTATCGACTAGATTGTCCATCATGTGATTGATCTCTTTTTCAACTTTTTTGATCTCATTGTTTTCGATCATCTTTTTCAATTCACGTAATTTTTCTAATAACTCATAATCTTCATAATATGTCATTTTTGTTTCCTCCTTTTCTTGACACCCATATATTACCATACGATATACACAGAGTCAACACTTTTGTTCAAAAATGTTCAAAAAAATATTGAAAATAGTATCTTTTTGGTGTAATATCTAAAACACAAAGAGAGTGAGGTATATAAAATGAAAACAGATGTTGTTTATAATCAAGACTGTTTAGAAGGATTGAGATCTTTGCCTGACAAAAGCATAGATTTAGTAGTTACAGATCTACCACATGAGATGACTACTTCGGATGCAGGTATTTATAAACAGAAAGACAAACAATATGTTAAAGAGTTGAACAGTATAAAAGACGGTTTTGATCAAAAGATATTAGACGAATTATGCAGGGTTATGAAAAAAATAAATATATATTTGTGGTGTTCTCAAAAACAGATATTACCTTTATTGAAGTATTTTGTTGAAGAAAAGAAATGTAATTATAATATCATAACGTGGCATAAAACAAATCCTGTCCCTGCGTGTGGTAATAAATATTTAACCGATACGGAGTATTGTTTGTTTTTTAGAGAAAAAGGGGTAAAAATATATGGTGAATTTAAAACAAAATTTACGTATTATGTAACACCTTTAAACCAGAAAGATAGAAAACTATGGGGCCATCCTACTATTAAACCGATTGATATTATGAAGAATCTGATTGTAAATAGTTCACAAGAAAACGATATCGTGTTAGATCCTTTTGTAGGTAGCGGAACAACCGCTGTAGCGTCTCGTGATTTAAAAAGAAGATATATCGCTTATGAATTAGATCCATCATACTGTGAAATCTGTTTAGAAAGATTACAAGAAAATTTATAGGAGGACGATCTATGATCATTATGACTATTAAAGAAGTATGCGATTATTTGAAGATCAAACGTACTTCTTTCTATAATTATAAGGCTATGGGTATGCCAGTACACAAGGTTCCAGGACGAAAGCCGTTCTGTTACAAAGAAGAGATTGACCAATGGTTGAGTCAGAAAGGGTAGGCATATGATGGAATTAGTACAAGCGTATGATAATATTGGATGGGTAGTCATGCCGATCCGCAGCAACTCAAAAATTCCAGTGATCAAGAGTTGGTCCAAGATAACTTCCAACGATGAGACGATGGACAAGTTCAATGATGATAGCAACTTAGGCGTTGTCATGGGAGCTGCTAGTGGAATCATCTGTATCGATGTCGATGTGAAAGCTGTCGACGGTGTAGCTACGTTGAAAAGTCTTGAACAGCAATACGGTAAGCTGCCGGAGACAGTCACGTCCGAGACACCGAGCGGAGGGATTCATTATTACTTTAAGTATCATGAAGGGATCCGTAACCGCAAGAAAGTAGGTCCAGGAATTGACATTCAGGCAGACGGTACACAGACATTGGAATATCCATCCGTGATCGATGGGGAATATTATGAATGGGTCTATGATCCGTTTGAAAATGAAGTATCTGAATTACCGCAAACGTGGTTAGATTTCTTATGTGAAAAGGGAGACGGCATCAAGTTAGCAGAAGCACCGTTTGAAGCACCGACCGAGGTCCAAGAAGGCAGTCGTAACAACACGATAGCTGCTTATGTTGGTTCGATGTTAGGTAAGAAGCTGAAGAAAGACACCGTGCTACGTAAAGCTAAGAAGTACAATCAAGAATCATGCGATCCACCTTTGGATGATTCAGAAGTCGAACAGATTGTCGATAGCATGATCAAGACCGACATCACGAATAAACGTAATTTAGTCACGAAAGTGTTAAATGACCAAAATGAAACCGAGGATGAACAAATTGAATTACCATGGTTGAGCTTCGATGAAACAGGAGCCGCTACGATTCACGAAATGAAGTTCGCCGATTGGTATGTAGAACGTAATCAAATTCATTGTGTCAATAAACGATTCTTTACACGATATGGATTGAAAGACGACGGATGGTTCGAGAACGATATCCAAAATATCATTGGTGGTATCATAACCGTGAAGCTGGCCAATAAGGTTCAGGACCTATTAAAAGTTATTAAGAATCAATGTTATATGAGTGTAGGGACACCGGATCCGTACAAGTTACAGTTCGACAACGTAAGTTTCGATGTAAGAAACGGCAAGCTAGAGAAATGCGATGAGTATTTTACATTGCATCAGATTCCACATAACTATGATCCGAACGCCAAGTGTCCGACATGGGATAATTTCATCAAAGAACTATTCTATGTTGAGGATATCCCAGTCGTTCAGGAGTATCTAGGATATTGTCTGCTGCCGAACACGTATGCTCAGACAGCTATGTTCATCACCGGAGAAGGTGGAGAAGGTAAGTCACGTATCACGATCATGATGGAACATATCATCGGTGAGAACAGTGTCGTCGTTGGTGATTTCAAAGGTCTACAGGATCGCTTCTCTTTGTCATCGCTAGACAATCAGATGTTGTTCATTGATGATGACTTGAGTCTGGATGCACTCGATGATACATCAAACTTCAAGAAAGTCGTAACGGCAGAGACCGCATTGGAAGTTGAAGCGAAAGGTGTACCGAAGTACAAGACACATCTATATAGTAAGATACTTTGTATGGGAAACGGTGCCGTACAAAGTAAGTTTGATAAGTCCGATGGATTCTATCGTCGTTTATTGATCAGCCGTGTTAAGCCTATTGATTCAAAACGTACCATCGATACACGACTAGCCGATAAATTAAAAGAAGAAACACCAGGAATCATAAATTGGCTGCTGGAAGGTCTGTTAAGAGTCGTAAACAACGGATTCATCATCAAACCATCTAAACGTATGGCTGATCAGGTTCAGGAGTTAAGAGACAATTCAGATACCGTTACGCTATATATGAAAGATACACAGTATGTAGAATATACATTCGATATCAATGATGTTGTATCAGTTAAAGAACTATACGACGCATATGAAGCATGGTGTCATGAGAACAGTTATCTATGTGTCCATAAGAACACATTCGGTAAGAACATTCGTAAGATATATAAGACGATCCTTTGTGAGAAATGTTCCGATGGAGAAATAGTCAATCAGTTAGCCAACAAGGAGCGTGTCTATTTCAAAGGTAAACAGGTTCGAGGTCTGGCCGGTGTCAAAGTCACGAACTATAGAAAAAGTTTTACAATAAATTCATAAAAACTATTGACAGATAGTAATTTATGAATATAATTAAGAGTGTAAAAAGAAATAAGGCAGTACAGAAGTGAGTTACTTCGGCTGATAACCGGGTGGTCGTTGGTTCAAATCCAATCGCTTTCGTAACTGTGCGGAGGTGTAGCTCAGTTGGTAGAGCACCTAATGTTACTCGCTTCGCCGATTCTCCGTATTTCGATTACACAAATTATCCGACAGTGCAGATGAGAGATACTTCTCTGACCAAAACATATATAGCAACAACTAAATCATCTCTCTCATCGAATTTTCTTCGGAACATATTGCTTATAGCACTTGACAGTGTAGATAACAGTTACTTCGTATATCGGGATACAGTGATTGAGAGTTCGAATCTTTCTTCCCCCACATTATGGGGGAATAGGCAAATTGGTAAAGCCGCTTATAGTTCTGTTATCGATGATTCTTCAAGTGTCCTTTAGAAAAAGTCAGGAAGTGCAGATGAGAGATACTTCGACAAGCGGTTAAGTCATTTTCTTTTCACGAAAATTTCATTGGTTTAAATCCAATAGTAAGCTCTTATCGATAATTCTCCTGATTTCATATAGGTAATAAGTTCCGAGCGATCGGAACTTTTTTATAGGAAAGGATGGGTATTATGTCAAAATTCAATGCAACAAACACAAGAAAGACTGTAAACAAAAGCGGTCATGCTGCCTATTCAATGGCAGACAAAGACAAACTGGTCACGATGGTATTGACGACTTTCTTCAATGAAAAGAAATTCTATGGTGACAATTCAAACGAATTGGTAGAGCTTGCGAAATGGGTCGCTGTAAAAGATCCTCAGTTCGTAGCGAACCTAGCAGTGTACTCTCGTAAGGAAATGCACTTACGTTCTGTATCACATGTGTTAGCTTCTATCGTAGCACGTGTTCCAGAATCAAAACCTTATATCGCTTATACGGTAAACGGTGTCGTAGAACGTGCAGATGACATCACAGAGATCCTTGCATGCTACATTTACATGTTCGGTAAGCCAATTCCTAATGGATTGAAGAAAGCTCTAGGAAAAGCGATGAATAAATTCAATGCTTTAAATTTCTCTAAATACAATGGAGGAAATAAATCGATCAAGTTCCGTGATGTATTACGTATCTGTCACCCAAAAGCAGACACAGCTAAACAGAACGATACATTCAAGATGATATTAGATGATACATTGCCTGTAGCAAAACGATGGGAAACAGAATTGTCTGCTCGTGGTAACACGAAAGAAGTATGGGAAGAGCTTATCGACGAAAACAAGATCGGTTATATGGCTGCGTTGAGAAACTTACGTAATATGTTGAATGTTGCTCCATCTAATATTCAAAAGATTTATGATAAGTTATCCAACAAAGAAGAGGTGTTGCGTTCAAAACAATTACCATTCCGTTTCTTGTCAGCCTACATGAATCTTCCAGGTAATGCGACAAGCAAAGTAAGAGATGTGTTGGAAGATGCTTGTGAATACTCTATTGAGAACTTACCAAAATTACCAGGCAAAACGGTCATCGCTATCGATGTCAGTGGTTCTATGGGTTGGAATATTTCTTCTAAATCTGATATTCGATGCGAAAATATAGCTATGTTGTTAGGTTTGATGGCGAACAAGATGTGTGAAGAGGCTATCGTATATACATTCGATACGAATTTAAGAGAGTTGGCCGTATCACATCGTTCAGGAATCTTACAAACATCCGTTGATCATTCTGCATGTGGTGGTGGAACGAACTTGAAGTTACCTATTGAAAGAATGATTTACGACAAGATCGAAGCGGATCGTTTGATTATGCTATCCGATAATGAAATCGATTGTGAATGGCGTGGAGATTTCAAAAAGACATGTCAACCATTGGTAAACATGTATCGTAGAGAAATCAATCCAAACTTGTGGGTACATGCTATCGATTTACAGGGTTACGGTACGCAGCAGTTTATCGGTGATAAGACAAACATCATCGCTGGATGGTCTGAACGTGTGTTAGAGTTCATTTCTCTAGCAGAAAGAGGAATCCATTCTCAAGTCGATAAGATCCAGAACTATCACACATGGAATGAAGAATTATAAGACTAGGTTATCCTAGTCTTTTTTATTGACATATATGATACATGGTTATATAATGGCAGTACAAAAGGAGGAATAATTATGAAATACACACAAGAAGAGGTTATTAAATCTTTGAATATTATTCGAGACATTTGCAGTGAATCGAAGAATTGTGATGGATGTCCGTTCAGATCATGTGGTGGTTGTAACATCGCTGATGATAAACCGGAAGATTGGATGATTATAAGCGAAACTACACCTTGGAAAGCGTTTGAATAGAGGTGATGATCATGGAAGAAATTGAATTGAAAGTCAAACACAATGGTAAGTCTATGACAATTAAGGTAAATGCAGAGTCATTTATGTATGATGATACCAAGTATCATGTAGCACCGTTGATCGATACAGACGGTAAGATCAAAAAAGAGTATTGTGTTGTGTACGACGGGTTGAAAATCCCTTTGACCAACGCAAAGTCTATGGAAGAATCTATCAAGAAGTTCAAAGATAAGATGATCAAAGACTTAGATTTCTGTATGAAGGTCAGAGGATCCATTCGTTCGCTGCTTTGGGAAGAAGAGTTATAGGAGGTATGAAATGAAACAAATTATCTATTTTCCATCAGAAGAGATGTTGAACAAGGTGAAACAAAAAGCCGACGAGAAAACCATGAGTATGAGTGCGTATATTCGCATAGCGTTATTAGAGAAATGGGAGCGTGAAGAAAATGAAGAAAATGCTAGACGAAATGGTGAATAAAACGTGCGAAGTTCTAGGTCGTTTGATCGCTATTGCCATTATGGTGATAGGTTTCTGTCTGTCGTTCGCAGGAATGGTTTGGGCTATTCGTTTGTTGGTCAATGTAGTGGGGTAAGGATAGGTGGAAGAATGAACAGAGAATCATGTTTAAAAGAAGCGAAAAAATGTGTATGCTGCGATCGAGAATCACAGTATGGGAGTCCAGAAAACAACTTCAAACGTATTGCTAGTTTATGGACAAACTATCTTGACGTTGAGGTCAATGAACAAGATGTAGCCAATATGATGATTCTGTTAAAGATATCTAGGGCGAAGTCAGGAAACTTCAAAAATGACAATTATGTCGATATCGCCGGTTATGCTGCTTGTGCTTGTGAAATGGGGGATAAAGAATGAGACTTACAACGGAAGAGTTTAACGAATTACAAAGATGGATTGGAGTAAGAGATTGTTGTCAAAGAGCGCTATCTAATTTAAGAACGGCTGTAGATTATGCAAACGGTCATAATTATGATGTAAATGAATACAAGCAAACATATGATTTCATTGAGGAATTAGAAAATAAAGCAATATCTAAATTACGTGGGGTGATTAAATGAAAGTAGAACTAATCAAAGAGTTAATAGCAACACGTGGTATACATTATCAGTGCGATGTCGCTAAAGAAGAATGTTCAGAACTTATTAAAGAAGTTTGTAAGATGACACGTGGAAAAGGAAATATTCAAAACTTAGCCGAAGAAATGGCCGACGTAGCGATTTGTATTGAGCAGTTACAGATCATGTTCGGTATCACAGATGAGATGCTATACGGATGGAAACGATGTAAAGAGAAACGTACTGAAGAAAGATTGATAGAATACAAAGAATTTAGTGAAACGTGTCGAAGATTGGATGAATCGGCAAAATTCGTAAATGGCGACGACTGGAGTGATTAAAAATGAAAAAATATATTCCGATTGTTATTGTCGTGTTGTCTTTATGGGTGGTAGCAGGAATAGGAATATTACTTATCAAAGATAAAGAATATATACCTATGCCAGGAGATATAAATTATGCAGCGATGTCCGAAATGTCTAAGTGATTATCTAGTCGAGATAGAGAAAAGATACATCTACTTTGAGACAGGTAAACCGATAAAGTTCGGGGAAGTGGATCTGTATGTTTTTGTTTAAACATCAACAAAAAGCTTTGGATCTAGTTACGAACCATGATCAATACGCCTTGTTCATGGAAGCAGGTACAGGAAAGACGTTAGTTATGCTATGGCATATCACAAATTTGTTTATGTCTCATTCGATAGAGAACTGTCTGATTGTTTGCCCAGCGTCCGTAAAAGGCTCATGGACACGTGATATAGAGAAACTTCCATCAAGGCGACACAAATACACTAAGAACATTGAAATCGTCTCCTATGACCTCGTATGGAGACGAGAGCACTATGATAGAGTATGGGATTGTATCGTATTGGACGAAAGTCACTGTATCGCAGCGAGGACATCGAAACGTACCAAGTTCTTGCATCGTCTGAAGAGCGGTAGCAAGTACCGATATATCTTGACAGGAACTCCAATGCACAACGGTCATTATGAAGACTATTGGTCCCAGATGGATTTTCTTTTACCAGGATATCTTGGTACGTATCGAGAGTTCTGTGCTCATTATACTGTGGAGAGACAGTTACCTGGAACGTATGTAAAGATCATTGTCAAGTACAGAAATGTGAATGAGTTACTAGACAAAATAGGAAAAGTAGCGTATTATATAGACAAGAAATCGTGTCTTGATTTGCCAGAGTTATTACCTCCGGAAACGATCGAGTGTGAACTCAAGGAAAAGAAGAAATACAAAGAAGCACTTCAGTCGTTCATTGAGGAATACGATATGAACATCGGAAATCCGATGAGCATTATCATCAAGTTGAGACAGTTATGTAGTGGTTTCTTGATTGATGACTATGGGGATCTTCATGAGCAGAAATGTGAAAAGATCAAGATGCTCGATGAGCTTCTAGATAGTCTGAGTGGAAAGGTCGTGATCTTTGCTGAGTTTACATATTCATTGGAGCAGATCCATAAGCTGCTCGACAAGAAAAAGATATCTTATCTGACACTTGACGGTCGTCAAAAAGATAAGAGCATATGGAAACAGTTTCAGTCCGATGAGAGTGTACAAGCGATCGTATGTCAGTATCGTTCGGCAAACGCAGGTATCGACTTGTTCGCTGCGAGCAACATGATATTCTACGAACCAACGCAATCGAGTACGGTAGTGGATCAGTCGATGGCCCGCATTCATCGTAACGGACAGACAAGAAACTGTAGCTATTATTGGTTACTGACACAAGGTACCGTGGAACACGATATCTATGAACGTGTGACCAACGGTATCGACTTCAATGTTCAGGCATTGGAGAATTTTAGGAGGGATATAAGATGATAGAGAACAATAATAGCACCGAGTGGTGGGAAAATTTACCACAATATCATTTTGACAGAAATGAGATGTGTAAGATATTCGATGCTAATTTTGTAGATTGGTTATGGGATCATATGAATGAAGAAAGCGATGAGTTTGAAATAAAACAACGTGGTGACGAGTTTTATATCATTCATTACCCAAGTGGAACCATCGTGAACTGGTATAAACATATGGGTAGAACAAACACATGTAATAAACCTTTAACTCTTGAAGAGTTGAAAGACTTCAAAGAACGATTACAAAACGATTTTGAGGATTGGTAAACAGGAGGTAAAATAAAATGAAACATCTTTTGAATTTATTGATTGTGATTTTCTCGGTTATTGGAATCGGAATGTGTGCATATTTGATTTGGTATATTTTTAGTGTCGTGTTTCCAATGTTAGGAATTATGTAAGGAGCTTATCATTGGTTAGGAATAAGAAAGCTCTACAAGCGATGGAGCAAATAAAGAGTGTATCAGGTGAAAATGTGAATGATCCTATGAATTTCATAGAGCAATACATTGAACGCCTGGAAAGAGAAAATTTCGGTTTGCGACAAACTAATGCGAACTATCGTGAAAAGGAGGAAAGAAGATATGTGCTCGAAGGAAATCAATGTCGAAGCGTTCAGGTGGTGCGAAGACGCAGAAAAATATAAAGCGAAAGAAGCAGAACTCAAAGAACGTGAAGAAAAGATAAGAGAGAAGGAAAAACATCTTAACATATTGTTGTTCTTATCGATATTGCTTTTATTGATTTGTTTATTTGGTGCTATAGCATGTGTAAGAGGTGCGATATGATCAAGTATTATAAGATACCCAAGTGGCATATTGTTTACGCTAAGTATGATCAGTATATACAGAATCGTAAGCGTACAGCCGAACTAGCGTTTCAGTTCATGCGAAAACATAATCTTTTCTGCGGCCTTATTCGAGCCGGTGAAACAGAGAAGATAAAACGTAAAGGCGATGATTATATACAGGTTGTCAATCCTTATTTCATGATTAGCGATAAGGATCCTAGAATCATCGAACATGATAAGAGAATCTTAGGGGTTTCCTTATTGAAACCAACAAACGATGGCTACTATCCCATTCGTTTGAACTCTCCTGAAATGGGAGACTGGAAAAAGATTCTTAAAGACAATGAGAACTTTAAGGTCTTAAGCATACCGGATATATCTGAATACATAGCTTTGTTAGGAAAACACAAAGGGGCTAAAGGGTACGCTAAAACAGATTTCTACAAAGATCACGAGGATCTATACGTTCGCATTAGTACGTTACATGAAAAGATGGAAGTTCATGAAGACTTTATCGAATGTCCTGAAGCAGAAGGATATTTCAAGGAGGTGACGAAATGACAAAAAAAGAAGTAGCTAAGATGTTCAATGTGAGCACCAAGACGATAGAACGATATGTAAATAAGTTCAATCTACCTTGTACGAAATCGACATTGAACGGACATGTATATTTTGATAAAGAAGAGGTGGAGAGATGGGCGAAAGAGAAAGGCTTGCCGATTGGCAGTCAAGGTTAGTAGGATTTGACTTTGAGGTTACTGCTCACGATTGGTTATTGGTCATTATTGAGTATCAGACAGATGCCGAGCATGTTTTTCATAACGACCCTATTGGTGTTGAAGATTTCATCGAGTCCCATGATTTCATTTATGCGGGATATAATTGTAAACACTATGACAACTATATTCTAAAAGGTGCATTGAACCGATATCCACCGGAAGAGATCAAGAAGATAAACGATTGGATCATCGTAGATAAACAAGATGGATGGACCTATCCGTTTGATCAGCCGTTCATTAAGATCCCACCTACGACAGACCTTATGCTCGATTTACCGACACATCCTTCTTTGAAAGAATGTGAAGGGAACATGCTCATGGATATTCGAGAATCAAGTATCAGTTTTGATATCGATCATCCGTGGACAAAAGAAGAGTTTGAAGAAATGTTGTTCTACTGTAAGCACGATGTTAGAGCCACAATCGCTTTATTGAAAGAACGCATGGACTATCTTGAGTCGAAAGTATCTTTAGGTGAATTATGCGGTCTGACTGTAGAAGAATCTTTATATCGTACCAATGCTCAGTTGGCTGCGAAATCGTTAGGAGCTGTTAAACAGGAACACGATGATTATAGAGATTATGTGATTCCACCTGAAGTAGATCAGAGCTTGATTCCACAGAGCATCCTTGATTTTATTGAGAAGTTCAAGTCGGTTCGTGAAGATGAATTGAAAGAGGATAACGTAAAATTATCCTGGGTGGGAGACATCGTAGGAACAGAACACAAGATCGGTCTAGGTGGTATTCATGCAGCTAAGAAGAACTACTTTGAAGAATCCAACGATAAGAGAATTATCGTAGATTTCGATGTTACCTCATACTACCCTAGTCTGCTTATCGAATATAACTACTTATCACGTAACGTAGCCGACAGACAGATTTATGTTGACTATTATCATGCCCGTGTGGAAGCGAAAGCAAAAGGGGATAAGAAAAAAGCAGGTGGTCTAAAACTTGTGCTTGATGTATTGGGCTCAAGTATAAAACAATCTTTGAACGTTAATCAGCGGTGTGCCGAAAGGTGCTAACGGGGAACCCCTCCATATCATAGGGCAATCCCGTGCTAAGATATTGCATTATTCAACATCTCATGTTAAACTGTGATAAACAGGGGGTACGGAGATGTTAAACGATTTAACAGGTAAAAAATTCGGATATTTAACTGTATTGGAAAAACAAAAAAACGATGATAAAAAACACAGTTATTGGCTATGCCGGTGCGATTGTGGAAATATCGTCGTAAGACGATCAGATTTGTTAAAAGACCCTAGATATAAAAGTTGCGGATGTTATAACCGATCGAAAAGAAGCGGGTTAAAACATGGAAAAAGCAGAACTAAGTTATATCACGTTTGGGCAGGAATGAAAAATAGGTGTGAAAGCGAAAACAACAGAGCATCTAAGTGGTATCACGATAAGGGTATAAAAGTTTGTGAAGAATGGATGACGTTTGAGCCATTCTATAAATGGGCTACGAGCAACGGATATGAACCTGGATTAACTATTGATCGTATAGATGTGAATGGAAATTATGAACCATCTAATTGCAGATGGTTGACGATTCAAGAACAAAGTTTCAATACAAGCAGAAATATCAGATTAACTCACGATGGTCACACTTTTTGCCTACAACAGTGGGCTAAAATGTTAGGAGTGAACAAAAATACGTTTTGGAGATACATCAGGGTTAAAAACATGACTATCCAGGATGTTATAGAGAAATGCAATATAAAGTGTATCGACTATCCCGACAGGGAGTAGGGTGTCTATTGATACGACACTCGAAGCGGAGATCTAAGAAGATATAGTCAGGCTTATAGAATGGTAAACTATAAGATTAAGCAATACAACATACGGTGCTTCATTACAGAAATTTAACGATCTGTATGATCCACTGATGGGTGTTTCTACATGTCTGACAGGACAGTTGTTACTGACACAGCTACTTGTTACGTTGGATCAGAAACTAAACTCATTCGTTCATATCCAATCGAACACAGATGGTATCATGTTCTCTATCGATAAAGATGAGTTAGATTACGCTCGTGAACTGATCAATCAGTGGTCTGAGAGAACTCGTTTGGGTATGGGTGAGATCCAGATCAAACGTGTTATTCAGAAAGATGTAAACAACTATATTATTGAAAACTTCGATGGTGATATCGAGGTACGTGGAGCATACGTATCAGATCATCCAAAGGGTACGTTTAAACACAACTCATTCGGTGTCGTAGCTACGGCTATCGTAAAATACTTTACGGAAAACATCCCAGTCGAAGAAACGATTCTAGCTTGTGATGATCCATTCAAATTCCAACTTATCGCAAAGACAGGCAGCACATATCAACGTACTGTTCAGTATTTGAACGGTGAAGAGATCGATGTACAGAAAGTAA
Source organism: uncultured Mollicutes bacterium (assembly GCA_945935945.1). The sequence goes on from CAMESA010000004.1 coordinate 17,260, forward strand.
ACCGTGTCTATGCCGTCAATGATGAGAAATACGGTGTTATCAAGAAAGTAAAGAAACAGTATCTAACTCTCGATGAAGATGGAGAAAGACGATACTATATCAACCTAAAAGGTAAAAGAACTTACAAGAAGAATTGGGAAACCGATGAAGGAGGAGATTTCTTCGTCAAAAAGGACACGACACAGAATTGTCCTGATCACGCATATATTGACAATGGTAATACAATTACTATTGACACTATCAATAAAGAGTGGTATATTAAACTTGCAAAGAAGAGAATCAATGATTTTCTAGGCATTAAAGAAACAAAAGGAGGAAAGAAAATGCCAGCAGCAAAAACAATTAAATTAGAACCAAAACCTGCGTTATACAAAAAGATTTTCGATCTAGGTGTAGCGTTGGCAAAGAAACCATTCGTCGCAGATGGTTACAATTCACAACAAGGATATGAGTATGTACGATCTGCTTACTATCGTAAAGTCTTAGGTGAGGCTTGCCGTGAAGTCGGATTGGTATTCAAGTTCACATTGAACAATCGTTTGTTCACGCCATTGGAAAAAACAAAGAACATGAACTTAACGACCGTGTTAGGTATGATGTGTTTGATTGATCCAGATACAGGTGAACATGAAGATTACAGTGTTATCGCCGATGGATCTGATAACTTGGATAAAGGTGTTTACAAAGCCGAAACAATGGCGATCAAATACTTTGTGTTGAATAACTTCTTGTTGCCAGAGACACAAGATGAATTGGATCCTGAAGATGGAAAGCAAGATAAACAAGTAGCTAAGGAAGAAGAGAAAACAGTAAACATCGTTACTGAAGAAAAACCAAAACCAACTCCACCAGCTACTCCTACACAACGTAAGGAAGCTAAAGAAGAAGTCGTAAACAATCGTACAGCGACACCTGAATTTGTTCAGGAAATCCTTGAAGTCATGGACGTATTGAGATCATCTAACAAGACAGATTCTAAAGGTAAGATATATGATCAGAACTATGGTCAAAAGACTTACACCAACTTACAGAAATGTTTGAACGGTGAGTTAGCTATGATTTCCAATACGGAAGCTGTCAAATTGATGACTACGTTTGAAGAACGTCTAAGTGAGTTAGGTCTCGATTAAGAGACCTCTCACTAATTGATTAGGAGGTAAAACGGATGAGTTTAGATTGGAAATATAGTCAAGACGGTAAACGTATCATTTTGACAAACGGAGAACCAAGCAGAAAGTTAAAAGTTACAGGTACTCGTTTAGCTGGTATATTAGGGTTGAATAAATGGAATACACCATTCCAGATGTGGTGTGAAATCACAAAAGCAGCACGTCCACCATTCGAAGATACGATCTACACCTTAGCAGGTAAAGCGATCGAACCTAAACAGATTCAGTGGACAAAAGAAAACATCAATCCAAACGTATTGAGTCCTGAAGAGTTCTTTGGGAATCGTTATCAAGATGTAAAATATGACTTCTATCCTGAAGAAAAAATCTTCGGTGGTATGTGGGATGCTAAAGCCGTACTGCCTAACGGTAAGGTAACCGATATCTTTGAATACAAGACGACCAAACGTGCCGAAGATTGGTTGAACAATCCACCAGTATATTATCTGTGTCAGGTATTAGAATATGCTTATTTAGAAACCATTAAACAAGGCTCATCAGTTAAACGTGTACACTTGGTTGTATCATTCCTAGAAGATGATGATTATAACAATCCAGAGAACTTCGAGGTAAATAATACCAATACACAAATTTTCACATTCAACGTGGATCATACATACATCAACATTGATACAGGTGATATTTTACAAACAAAAAACGATATGATTCCTATGAATTATTTTAGAATCACAGAGTTGATTGCAAAGGCTAAGATGTGGTACGATGATCATATCAAAACAGGTTTCAGTCCTGACTTTGATGAAACAAGGGATAAGGAATACTTAGATATCCTTAGAACTTCAAAACCACAGAACGACCTTAACGATGACGACTTGGTTGCAAAAGCCAATGAACTTATCGCTAAGATAGATGCTATCAAGAAAGAAACAGGTCTAGCTGCTCTTGAAAAAGAACTAAAGGCTTGTGAAGATGGCATCAAGAAACAGTTGACTTCTCAGATGGGTGAGAACGATACGAAAGTCGTCTTAGCAAACTACACATTGTCTAAGACAGTAAGACAAACGGTTTCTTATGATGAAGAAGCCATGAGAAACGATGGTGTATTTGATAAATATGCAATCGTTGAGAACAAGGAAACATTGACATTGAGAAAAAGTAAAACAGGAGACAAGTAATTATGCAAGACACATTTACATTAGTTAAACCAGAATATCAGTTAGTTCCAGCAGGAGAACACGTTACATTGACAATTCAAAAGATTGCTGCAAAACCAAAAGCAAACCCTCAAGTTATTGAGGTTACATTCAAACACGCAGATGGAGCAACAATCATCAACAAATATGATTTAGTTAAAAAAATCAAACCGGAAGACAAGAATCCTCTAGGTTTATATCTATTCTCATTATTAGTTTATGCTACATTGGGAAATGATAAAACAGATTTTTCAATCAGCCGTGACCTTCCTACAATGAAAGGTAAAGCAGTTGATTGTAAAGTCGAACATACTGAAGGAACAAAAGGCGGTACTTTCGCAAACATCAAGAAAGTACACGGACCTGCTACTGTAGAAGAAACTGTAGAAGAAACGATCGATACAGATGACGACCTTTAATAGGTCGCCTCTCGAATCGAATCTAGTCCTTAAAGTTGAGAGATATTTAAAGACGTATCGTGAGAGAGCATGGTTCGTTAAGACGGCCGGAAATGCTGCTCAGAGAAGCGGAATACCAGACATATTGATTTGTATTGATGGGAAATTTATTGGCCTAGAATTGAAACGAGAGGACGGTTCTGGACGACCTTCTAAGCAACAGGAAATTGAGTGTAGCAAGATCCGAAAAGCCGGAGGTTATTCTCTAATCAGTAATGACTTTACTGAGATAAAAAATTATATAGAAAGCATTGTCAAATAACGGTTATTTCTGTATAATATATACGAGGTGTGTAACCCATCCGCACCTCCTTTTCTTAAAAAACGGAAAAAGACTACTCATTTCGAGTAGTCTTTTTTCATACACATAGCATATCTTAATGCTTTTCCTTCCGGTGCGTCTTTATCGTTCAAGAATTTATCTGCCATCTTGACATATGATACAACGCTATCTCCTAGCACTGTACAGTAGTCAGAGTAGATCATATTCATAGTGTAGTTCCAATCGTATTCATTGAAGGTCTTAAATAAGATTCCTGAACTCTTAGCGACGTTCGTTGTCTCGGCTACGGTCCATTTAGGAGCTTTCGTTCCATCATCATTTACCATAGTAGACAATGTATCTTCTAGCATTTCCTGATTGAAATGGTAACCATAAGCGATGACGTAGATACAATCTTCCAAGTCTTTGTATTTGTCTGGGTGAGCTTCTTTTAATTGGGACATATGTTTGTCGAACACGTTAAGAAGTTTCTCCATGACTTCTACACCTTTAGGGTTACCCTTCAAGTCCTTATACACTTTCTTTAGGATCATTGTGTTCTCCTTTCAGTAATTGAATTATTTCATCGTTCTGTTCTATCAGTTTAGATGCAAATTCTTTGATCTCTCGCAGAATATCATCGTTTGTCGATTGTGCTCGAAGTTGAGCGTTGCTATCCATTTGATAGTATAGAGACAACAACGCTATCAGATCGAGCAATTCAAATTCACGCTTTGTTAGCATTATTAAATTTTCTTGACGATGATGTTTGCGTCTTTGACTAAAACGCTAGAAGCGGAGATATTCTTAACTGTGATGGTTACACTAGCTCCCTGAGCGACTTTAACCAACGTACTAGCAGAAACGCTTTCATATACGTTAGCTGCTGCTGGTGTGTAGTCCATTTCAGTACCGCCGATAGCTTCACCGTTTGCCTGAATGACTAAAGCCAAAGGTCCTACTGTGGCACTTGTTAAGTTTGTATTGAATTGGATTTCAAATACATCGCATCCACATCCATTGTTTACTAATGTCAACTGTCCACTACCTGCATCGTGTACTAACCATCCGCCGTTACAAGCGTCTCCACGACGGCTTCTTACACGATCTGTTGAAAACAAAATTGTTCCTTGAGTTAAGACTTCTTGAGCTGGTACTCCGACTGCATTTATCATTTTTCTTTTCCTCCTTAAAGTAATAAAAATAGGTAGGCATTATATACCTACCTATATAATGCACGATTGCGTATTACGCTATGCTCTTAGAAATTGTTGCATCCACATGTGTTTCCATAAGCAAAGTATGGAGAACATGTGATGTAAGCTGGTTTTGGTGTAGGCTGCAAAGTCTCGATAATGTTTGCAGACTGTGCCTGCTGTGATAACTGGAAGTTAGCTGTCATCAATTCACGATCACGATCAGCTAAACGATCACGTAATTCTTGCATTGTGTTAGCGTTGATCAAAGCACGAGTAGCTTCAGCTTCGTTATGAATAGCCGTAGTGATTTCACAAGTGTTCTTGTAAGCGTCGGCACGTGCAGAATCAATATTGCGGTTTGTTTCGCAGCAGCAACTAGACATCTGCTGACCTAAGTTCTGCAAACCTAACTGGTTAGTGTAACGAGACTCAAGAATTTCTTTTTGAGTTTCGCAGCAACACGCCTGGTTAGAAGTCTGCATGTTGAACAAGTCACGTTTGATAAACTCATCGTTTACGTTTACGTCCTGTGCACCGAAACCGAATCCACGGCCACCGAATAACAAGATGATTACGATCCAGAACCAAGCACCTCCCATACCATCATAGTACATAGGTTGAGTTCCCATTTCGTTCATATGCTATTCTCCTTTCTATTTATAACACACCATACGGTGTCGTTATCGTTTATTGAATTGAGATTGCACCTGTTGAATCTGTTGAGGTGTAATACCGAATTGCTGCATGATCTGTTGAGGGTTCGCCCCTGATTGGATCATTTGATACGCTTGTGGGTTTACCTGAGATAACATCTGCATAGCAGCTTGTTCTTTATTTGGACTCGACATGATCTGCATGAGCATGCTCATAGGATTGCTCGATAAAGGATTCCCCATAGGTGCTTGCTGCATCATGGATTTCAAAGGATTACCATTCATCATTTTTGATTCCCTCCTTTATGTTGCTGTTGAGGTTTAGCTTCGATTCTTGGAGTACCGGTAGATGTGCTAACGACTGGTTTTGTTTCTGTCTTAGGTGTTAGAGCATCTATGATATCGTTCAGTTTACCTTCCAACGTGTTCATTCTTTGTTCCATAGCAGAATCTGTAGAATTAGTTGACGGTTCAACCATTTCTTCAAATTTGAATTTCTTGAAAGAACCATCCACGTTCTTCATATAGAAGTACGGATTGTTGTTATCGAAATATATTGTAGGAAGATTATTGTTCGCCATATTGCGAGCTTGCTCTTCATTATCTACCCACTTGAAGTTACCATCGTATGATCCAGACGGTGCTGCGGGTGTCGTATTATTGTTGATGTTTATAGCTGGTATAGACATTCCCTGTAATGAGTTAAGCTGTTGCTCAATCATTTGTTTCTGCTGCATTAGAGAGTCCATACGAGCTTGTATAGGGTTATATCCGTTGTAGTTATAGTTCATATCCCATCGCTCCTTACGAGCTCACTATAGCTCTTTTAGGTGGGAAATACAGTATCGTAAAAGGCACAAAATAAAAAAGCTACTGATTTTCAGTAGCTTTCTCTATGAATTTCTTAACTCTACGAATGACTGTTGTTCCTTGAATATCTAGTATGTCTGCGACATCATCTTTTGAGTTGTCCAGATATAAGAATACAGTTTCAGCAATCTTAGTGTTCAGACCTAAATGTAAACAATAATTCGTGATGTATTCTTCATCTAAGTTATCTCCCAATATATCTATGACTTGATCTCTTAGTTTCTTCTTAACGAATGGTTTAGGAACTCTTTGATTGTCGATGAGTTCTTGTACGATGTTAAGAACATAAGATAGATATACACCGAACAGTGGAGCCGTGAACAACGATACGGTCAGTTTAAATACACCACTTGTGAGGAAATAGAAGATAACCAATGTAAATAACGTACACTTGGATAATTGATCCGCATGATACGATTTACCGAATATCTTGCGATTGATCTGAAAACTAAAGAATATAAACAAAAACTCAATCGCACGTTGATTAAGACATGCGACTGAGTAAACTGCAAGGAACTGTAGTCCCTGTGTCACGATAACGAATATCGTGAACATGATCTTGTCAAGTTTACCCATCTCTTAACTCTCCTTACTTGAACATTGATTTGAATTTTGTGTAGGCTTTCTCCATAGCAGACTTACTAGGTAAGAACCACAACGATGGAATATCGAACATAGACTTGTTTCTCCTTTCTTTATATACAAATATGTTATAACAAGAATAATATAATAATCTACGTTAAATAATAAACTACTTAAAGGTCCATAAAAAGCGATTCTATATCCTAAATCTCTGATAAATAAAGAGATACTTTGATACAAAACATTTAGTAGAAACACTATAATGTACTCTTTTATCGATGTTGTTTTGTCACATAAATAACATATGGAAAGAGGACCTATTGTATCTAACACAAAAGATAAAATATCTATTCTTATGAAAGTCTTTATAGGTATTATGATGCACGAGAATAATGATATCAATATTATCATTTTCTTACTTGCAGTCTTAATCGTAAGCATACAAACAAGAAGAGTATTGATAAAGACAAGAATAAAACTGTAGACAAACGATAACGGAATACTGTTTGTTATGATATCATCTATCTGGTTTAATATCGGTATGCTCGTATCTAAATTAAACCACGGTACACCAAACAATTTTAAAATGATACTAACGATCAACATGAGCACACAAGTTATCAGTGCTCTTTCATACAATAATTTGCTTTTCATACATAACCCATCCTCCTATGTATCTGTTTTCATTATAGTATGATAATGTCTTTTGTAAAGGACAAAATAAAAAACCATTTTGTTAAAGGTAACAAAATGGTTTAATTTTTATTCTCCGTCTTTGATTTCTGTTAGATATGTTGGATCAACCCAAATGTCATGGATTTTGATTAAGTTTCGAGCTGCATCGATCGCCTGCACAGTTGATTGAACAATCGTTACTTTAGCATTTGAATTAGCTAAATATTGGTCGCAAGCTCCATCTGAAGCATCTGCCTCATTTAATAATCTAGTTGGGAACCATCCGCCTAAATCAGGGACTCGAACGCATTCATCACCATTGATTGTTCGGATACCTGGCAAGATTGAATGTTTGCGGCTTGACACTACTACTGAACCTTTTGAGCAAATTTGGTCAGGTGTGCTTGAAGCACTTCCACCTCCACTTGGAGCAGAACCGCCATCAATGATTGAATTAACAATGTTTGCTAGTTCTGCCATACGTGATTCTAAATAAGGACCAGGGCATGAAGTTGATGCAAACATCTTGTGCATTGTCAATGAACCATTTGCGTTTCCAGTGTAGTTCAATCTGAAGCCATATCGTTTACAAATATCCACACATAGATTTACTAGACTGTTCCATGATTTGTCTGATACATGCCAGTTTCCTCCGACTTGATCGTTAGACACTTCGATTGTGATTGCTTGACAATCATTGTAGTAGTTTGAAGATGTGAATGCACGATTGACTTCGTCTACATTACAAACAATCTCTCCATCATAACCAATACAGTAGTTGGCACTTGCGATTCGATTTGGGTTTTGGAATAATGCAGCACATTGTGCTCCCGTTAGCTTCCCAGCCATATGATGTGGAGTTATTTTGCATACTTTATACCCTCCACGTCCAACCATGTAGTTATTTGGATGAGCCAATCGGATTGCACTTGTTAAACTTGAATGCATTTACTTTTCCTCCTTTTTAGGTTCTTCACCTTTTTGATTAGATAACTCTTCTTCCATTTCTTTTGTCATCTTAATTTCTTCCATAGTTTCCTCCTTTATTGTTTCACGTGAAACTAATTTAATCTATTTTCTATGTTTTTGATACGAGTCTCATGGTTTGATAATTCGTGCTTTGTTTCGTTAAGATCATCTTTTATATCATCGATTTCTTCACCATGTTTTGAGATCGTAGTTTCTCGTCTCTCCCCATCTTTTAGATTGTTTTCTACAATCGTTGTTAATCGAGTTATCGATAACTCTAGTTTGTGTAATGGTTCCACGCTCTTCTTTGTGTTCTCTGTGACGGTAAAATATACGCCTACAATAGACACTAAAGTAGGAACCATCATACCAACTACAAGATAGGCATTGACTTCCATATTACAATACCTCTTACTCTTCTTCTAGTTTTACTTCGACTTCTGGTAACCCTGTAGCAACGCTCGTAATGATAGATACAACGCCAGATACAACAGATACAGACGCGATATATCCCCATTCGACTTCATTGATTGCTGCACCTACAGCGATCATACCTACAGCCGTCTGAGCTACCGTTTTAACTGCACGGATTCCGGCTGCTTTAAAGAACTCTTTCCAGTTATAATTCTTCATGGTTTTACCTCCTTTGTATAATAATATACACTCTTTAATATAATTGTATCACTTATGTAACTAAAAAGCCACCTAAGTAGGTAGCTTATTCTGCTAGGTCTCCATGACCTAAATCGACTAGAATCGCTTTGACATCTTCTTTCAAGGCTTTAGGGACATCTGCAAATTCTAATTTTCCCTGCAAGATTCGGTAAGCTAAGAACTCCGCCATGATCATTCACCCCCTCCCATCATCATAAGGATCAAATCCTGTACGGCTTGGTCCGTCAACTCTTGTTGTTTCTTTAACTTTTCTAATCCACTTGGTTCGGGTTTTCGAATAGGATACTTTGCTTGCTTTTCTTCTTCTGTCCATTCGATAAAATCATCATGGAAGTTCGGACGACCTAAATCGTCATATAACGGTTTACCACGCTTATTCATGACATATTCACCGTTGTCCGCGTGGATATAAATATAACGGTCTTGTCCTTCATGCCATGCGTCAATTTGCGTATATCCTTTTGTGTCTTCTACGAAAATCGAAGATACAATTTGTACGATAGATTTATTACTATCGAGTTTTGCATAAATTAAAATTTCGTCATTCATGTTTGTATGTTCCTTTCTAGTAGATCCTTGCATCCGCCCAAACCTTGTTAGCGTTAATATAACCGCAAACCTTATATCCGTCCCATGCTCCGGCGTTAGACCATCTCAATGAACCAATGTGGGCTGCTGCTTCAACCGTTGCGTCATAACCTAAGAAACCGGTAGAACCACTTTGGTCATTTGAAATATAAATTTTGTCGTCTAAACCGCCCTTATCTAATACGATACTTGGTTTTCTTGCCATGTTTGTAACTTGGGGGCACAATGTATAAACATAGCTACCAAAACCATAACCAACAACTGTTGTCGGTATTGGTCTTAATTCTGTTTGGCATATACTAAATTCATGCCACCAATCATACGGTGGTTTTCCTGTATATACCTCACCTTCTTCAAGTTTAACAAAATACAGTTTAATCGTTTTGTTTCCTTGAATATTGATTCCAACACGTTCGGGAAGTGAATCTTGAGGTCTATAAAAGCAATTTTTGCCATTGAATGCAGAACCTGACGTAAAGGTTTCAGACTCAACTTTATCATTGATTTTATAAGTGATTGTATATTTCTTTCCACGTACCAATCTGTTCACTAAAAATTGACTGAAGCTTTGTATGTTCGATTCATTATTTTTTATTGTTAAATAGCCAATTTCATTCGTAACATCAATCAATCCGTAAGTTGTCCACATATCAATAGGATATTGTCGTTTCGCTTGTCCAATCGTCGTTTTATAACTTAATTGATTGATTATACCTGATTCGAAATCCGAATTTAACAATAAGTTATCATTCGCTAAATCGCCCATCTCGGCAACATTATAGCTCTTTGTACCGTCGTAATTGCTTGCACTAATTGGCATCTTCCATACCTCCTTTTATTTAAAGAACATCGCTTTCTTTAGTTTTAATTCTAAATTGTTTATTTTTGCCGTAACGACTTTATTTTGAACACCATTGGTAGATGTCGTGGATAAAGATGAATCCATTGTGGCAGCAGGTCCTTGTGGACCTTGTGGACCTTGTTCACCTTGAGGACCTTGAGGCCCCGTAGCCCCAGTTGCACCTTTCGCACCGGTCGCACCTTTAAGGTTTTTGAAAACGAAAGAAAACGTGGGTTTCGTGATAGTTCCACCTTCAGTAACAGTTACACTTGGTGTACCTATATTCGCATCTACTGTGGCTGATACAGAAATATCAGGTGTAGCACCTGTCGATCCAGTATCTCCTTTAGGTCCTTGCGGTCCTGTAGCACCCTTTGGGCCTTGAATACCTTGCGGTCCTTGAGCACCTGTAGCACCGGTGTTACCCATTTTACCAACGGAATAGAAAGTATTCGTATTTCCGTTTGTATATGTCAAAACGACTCGTGTCCATAGATATGACCCTGCCGATACCGAAGGGACTGAAGTAGACCATGTTCCTGTCGGTACAGTCGTACCTGACGTAGACGATTGATACGTTATAGCTGTGGACTTAATACCGTTACCCGTGGCACCAGTGGGGCCTTGTGGTCCTGTATTCCCTTGAATACCTTGTGGTCCCTGAGGTCCCGTATTTCCTTTTGGTCCTTGTAAACCTGTGTCCCCTTTAGGACCTTTTATATTTACGCTTGATGGTGCCGTCGTTGAAGAACTGTCCGTCCATGACAGATTACCTGAGGTATCGACCGCTGGTCTCCAATAGTTTCCTTTAGGACCCTGTGGACCTGTAGCACCTGTCGCACCTTTAGGACCTTGTGGACCTGTTTCACCAATCGGTCCTTGTGGTCCTGTATTCCCTTGAATACCTTGGGGACCTCTAGCACCTGTATCTCCTTTGTCTCCCTTATCCCCTTTAGGACCTTGTGGTCCTATAACAGAACCTAAGTCGATAGCCATAGAACCACCTCCTATTTCGTAAAGATACCTTTTGTCTTGGCTCTTGTGATAACGTCAATACTTTCTTCTACATCGTCTTGATAATCGACATATAAATGACCATCTTCTCCAATATAAAATACAGGAGTCAACCCTTTCTCACCTTGAGCCCCCCGTGGTCCGGCCGGTCCTGTATCACCTTTGACTCCTTGAACACCTTGAGGGCCACGGTCTCCGGTCTCCCCCTTTGGTCCTTGTGGACCTGTTAGACCAATAGGACCTTGCTCCCCTGGGTCACCTTTAGCTCCTTGTTCTCCAGGGTCTCCTTTGTCCCCTTTTAAACCTTGGGGTCCTTGTGGGCCAGTATCTCCTTTTAACCCTTGGATACCTTGTGGACCTCTTTCACCCATATCACCTTTATCACCTTTAGGACCTGTTAGACCAATAGGACCTTGATCACCTTTATCTCCCTTTGGACCTTGTGGTCCAACCGATCCGGTGTCTCCTTTAGGACCTGTCAAACCTATAGGACCTCTTTCTCCTTGAAGACCTTGTTCCCCTTGCTCCCCTTGTGGACCTTGTGGACCTTGTGGGCCGATCGCTCCTTTAGGACCTTCCGGACCCATAGGACCTTGTGGTCCTGTCAAAGAGCCATCGTCAAATTTATCTTGAAACGTGGCTCCGTCTTCAAACGAGACTTCATTTGCTTTGTGTCCATGAGGTGAAGGTGGGAATTGTTCGGGTTTGTTTTTGACACTATCCCATGTGACATCGTCTATGATACCACCCGCTTCTATTTCTTTGATTTTTTGAGTGATCCATGCTACTTGTTTTTTCAAATAAACAAGAGCGATGTTATCCCTTTGCATTTACATTACCCTTTCTTGAAGAATATACCGTCTGTTACAACTTTATTTAAAATCGTCGTCATCTGATTCAATGTACCGGCAGAGAAATCATCACCTTCTTGTTGTGGGGTGTCCGCACGTTCAAGGTACACGTCTGATTCGACAACATCATCTGTTCCTGATCGTTTGATATTATATCGTCTATGAAGCTCCCCTTCTTGAAGAATCTCGTCTTTAAAATCTGTTTTCAAACTCATATCTTAACCTCCCAGTTTGCTCCTAATTTGAACGCTAGTTTCCTTAGAGTCAATTTCTGTCGTTCAAATAAATCATAATATGTCAAACATGCTCTTTCCAATCGGTTCAATTCGTTGAAATCGATGTAAGGGTCGAACACCGTGTAGGTCTTTTTGTTCCCCACAGACATGATCGTCGTGTTGTCCACGATGTCCTGAAGACATGATTCCAATGAGTTCCATAGCTCCACATAAGAATATGTACTATACCCCACTTCATCTGCCAATGCGACAGAGAAAGAAAACTCTTTATACAGTTCTCGACTCTGGGTCTTCAGCCATTCGATGTTGTTGCGAATACGATTGAAATCTTCGACGTTAATATAGTCGCTTGCTTGCCAATCGGTTTTGGGTTGTGACCATGCCATCGTTTCGCCTCCTTACGTTAATTGTACCACGTAGACCCCCGTTTGCAAAGGTCGTTGTAGCCGTTTCTACATCGCATAAAATGTTGTCATTGAACTCACTAGGAATTCTTACAATATCATCCGATTCGATCGTAGGATCACCACTCATAGGTATCGTGTAGAAAACTTGTGTCTGATAATATTCTTTCAACCAGTTGCCTACATCGGTTGCTACCTCGGCGGTCGTAACAAGAGGGTTGGAATACTCTACATCCGTACCTTTATGATTACATTGTATGCTCACAGAATCTTGAACCAACTGATAGTCTCCTATCTCACTGTCCCACTCCATGTGACTATAATATACGATAATATTACGGATCATATCTTCAAGGTTCATAGTAGGACGTTCTGTACAGATATCCAATGTGATGTCATAAATTTGTTTATCGAAAGAGAAATATTGCACGGCCACTCTTCTATATGGTTCTGTTATATCTTTGATCTTGACTATCATCTTATTAAAAGATTCAAACGGTCTTTGAACCTGTAATACAGAATCATTCACATTGTCAAAATTGATGACTTCACGAGATTCATCATTGTAGTATGTCTCAACGATAACATCCTGAACATTACAATCATGGAATACGATTGTTAGATAATCGGTTGCGATAACCTCTTCCGATGTAATAGTGAATGTAGGATATTTACTGAAACGACCATATCCATCGCTTATAACATCGCTTATATAACCGCTTTTAAAGCTCTCTGACGGCTTTTTATCTGGGAAGATATATTTACCACTAGCAGGTACTTTATCTTTCTCAAACGAAGCGTAAAGTGTTGATGGGTCACGATTTAAGATTTGTTCTATCTTAGCATACGGTGACATATCGGTTGCCGTGGCGGTGAACTGAGAAATCTGATAATCGGTACGACGAATTAGCAAACCTCGTTCAGTTAAACTCATTGTACAACGACCGGCACCGGCTAACATGAGGAACATATTCTTGCACGTTGTCGTGATCGATGTATATTTGATAGGAACATCTTTCAACGCATCATCCACGACTACCGTGAACTCTTCGTTCTGAATGTACTGTTTCATCGCCATAGCGACATCATACAACGTCTTCGGTGTATTGAAAAACTCTTTATCATCCCATATGATCTCAGCGTTTTCGTTACGCAAGAAATCCGTTGCCTGAATCGTCAGCGATGTCGAACTCAAGTCATAAGAAGCTAGTTCTAGCTTTTCACTCGGCAGTGTTTCTACAACACCATCAGTCAATCGTCGATAACCGATCTGCAACGAGACATCTTGTCCGATGCTGACCAAGTTGACCAACGAACCTATCTTATCGATATCGTACTGATATCCAGAATTATCTAGTACAAGGGAAAGATCCTTTGTAGGCAGAGAGATAGAATATGGGTGCATATATGAAGTAAACGTACCTTGTGTCGATAAGAACTTATCGTTTGTGAATAATACACCGACTCCGAATAAAACATAGTTCAGACGGAAACGAACATAAGGTTTGTTCATTTTCTTTATCGTTATCACCATCTCGTCAGCGTCTTCTCCAAACACATCGGTTGATTCAAAATGGAAAGAATCATTAGAGTAGTCTTGAGAAAATACTTGTTCTCCATCGGCGTATGTCGTGACATTCAACAACGTAGGATATGTATCATAAAAATCAAGAGTAAGACCTCGTAAATCTCTATCCCCTCGGTCGGATTTAAAACGCATGATAACATCTATATTGTTGTTTTGATCGCTCAATTCTTCACTGATAAAACCGTAATAGTCAAGTCCTACACCACTATGTCCTTGATTCATAAAATCGGAACTACCGTCTGCTTTGAATACATCTTTCTCAAACGTAGCGATGGAACGAGTTACAGCTCGATTGTTGAAAAGATAATCGTCATGATTCTCAGAAAGAAACGATAGTTTTTCTGAAGTTTCTATAACAGCACTAGACTGAAATTTTTCCTGAATGAAACCGATATAGAGGTTCAAGAGCCATTGGCCGCGCCAAGGCTCTCTCATCTCTGCACGATATAACTCACTCGCTTGCTTCATGATCCGTACCCCATATCGATGATGTTACATTTACAGTCTCGATATTCCAACGGTTGACCTGTGTTTGGATCCATCTTGTGAACCACGAACGTTCTGTCACCTGGATAGAAGTAGCGTGTGATCCATTTCTCTTGCACGGGGTCGTAATATCTCACGCTGCATTTGAACTTGTCAAATTCACGCAACATACGAGCCCACGTGTGGGCATCCAAGTGCGCCCATTCAAGATTGTTTAGTTTGATTTGATCACGGCCCACTTTAGAACCTGTGACCTCGGCGTTAGCATTACGACCAGCGTCAACCGTGGTCGTAATGGTGTAACTGAGCCCCTCTTTGGGGATCGGGACTTCAATCCCATTGAGATACATGAAAGGAACCATGCTTTACCTCCTATCTAATCTTTCGGATCAATGAACCGCCTGTGTCATATTCGTACTCCTCTTGAGCTTGTTTAATATCTCTTGTACCGATCTTAACTTGCGGTTGAATCGTGATATGAATCGGTTCATCAGAACCTTGTGCATCAATCACGGCTTGATGTACGGCTTGGTACATAGCATTGACGAACGATGTGTTTTCCAATGGCATGACCGTTCTTTTACTCTTGTATTGACCCATTACTTCTCGACCAGCTTCGCCTGCTGTGAAGTAGTTAGGGTCGATAAACTTAGCACCTGGTCTAACGAAACCACCTGTTGCGTAGGCAGCAACACTAGCCATCTGTGGTTGAGCCGATACACTTCTAGGTTTACCAGAGCTCAGAGTAGCTTCACGCTTATTCTTGTCTCCGCTCAATCCATCCCAGAAGCTATTCCATGCGTCACCGATCCAGCCGAACCATTTGTTGACTTCTTTTTTGATACCACCCATCCATTCGCCGATTCCATCAACAACCTTTTGATGCCATGTTTTTAAACCGCCCCAGAAATTATCCCATTTCTCTCCTATTTCATTACTCTTACTTTTAACTCTTTCTTTAATGGCGTTCATCCATTCTCCAATACCTTGGACCTTTTCATCCCACCATGTTTTCAAACCGCCCCAAAAACTGTTCCAGTTTTTTCCTATCTCGTCGCTCTTCTTATCTAATTTATCTTTTAGGTTCTTCCAAAAACCATCCCAGTCTTGTTTAAGTTTATCCCATTTTTCACGAGCTAGCTTAGACTGTTCATCCCAGAACATTGTCCATTTGTTTTTGATCTGACCTGTTTCGTAATCAATAACGTCTTTTTGATCACCTAACCCAGCTTGAACTTCGGCTACGATATCTTCATAACCTGTCTTGGCTTCTTCAACCTGTTCATCATAAGCTTTTATGATAGCTTCTTTTTGATCTTTATAAGCTTGACTACTACGCTCTTCTTCAGAGGTATATCGCTTATCTAAAGATGCTAACATACGAACTTTAGTATCTTCAGCTTCTTGAATAAGGTTATCTTTATTCGCTTTAGCTTCAGTTAGGATATTCTGAGCATCTTTGACCGCTAGTGCTTTCTTATTATACACCAATCTCTGCATAATAAGTTGTTGTTCCTGAGCCGATTCACTCATGGTACTTACAGCATCTTCTTTCATTTGATCCTGTAGAGCAGATATCTCAGTAACCTCAGCTTCTGTCAAGTCACGTTTCTCATTAGAGGCCGTCTGCAATATCTCATTGATACGAGCTTCCGCTTGCTGTGTACGAGCCGTTACCTCATCGTAATATTGATTTGTTGAAGAAATCATCTCATTATACGTTTCAGGAGAAATCGTCTGCAAGTTCTTCAACATTTCAATGTCTTGCAAGTCTTGGTTTCGATCAGCATCGACCTCATTCAGAATAGATTCACGTAACTGAGCAGTCATCGCTGTTACCGAATTTACATCTTCTTGTGTGATGATCTTATTCGTCCAGTCTAACTTACGAATACTTGAACCGAGGTTGTTCATCGTGTCAATGAACGGTTCTAATTTATCTTTGGTTGTGTCTGAAACACCTTCACCAAATACATCTATTTCTTCAACGGCCGGTTGTAAAGCCTGATAAACGGCACCGATAACAGCCGCAACTGCAATTAAAGCAGCAGATAAAGCAGCAAACCCAACTAAAGCGGCTGTAACTCCACCAGCTAATTCGACTCCGAATACACCTGCAACGGCGGTACCGATAGCACTAAGTCCTCTCAACCCCCATCCAAAGGTGCTCAATGATTGAGTTCCGGCTTTCAACGCAGTGATGAATTTAGTTATCTTACCTACAGCCCATATAATCGCTAGAGCAGATGCGATAGCTGCTAAAACAGGTAACCATTTCTTGAACGATTCCAGGATTTCATCAGCTCTGGACTTCACATCTTTTAGTAATTCATCATAACCAAATTGAGATAGGTCAAGGCCGAGGCCACCGCCTCCACCGCCTCCACCTACACCGCCGCCTCCGCCGCCTCCGGCGTAGCCTGATGTAGAATCGTTAAGTACGTTCAATTCATCAATACCCAACAAGTAATCTTTCAACTTATCGGCATTTTTAGCTGCACTTCCTAAGCCATCAGAAAGCCCATCTGCTGCGGTTCCCGCATCTCCTAAAGAAGCACCCATATTAGAAACAGAAGCTCCTAAATCAGCCGTGTAATCAGCCAATTTGATACCGAATAGAGAAGTAATAGAAGTAACTATCAAACGAATCGCTTTTACGATTGCGATTGCGACTGGTAGAATAGCAGATAAAGCAGGGATAACCAATGAACCGACTTCACGTGCTAACATTGTAAACTGTGCTCGTAAGATACGTAAAGCATTGGCTGGTGAGTTGATTGTTCTTTCCATATCGTTCATGGCAGCCGTTGATTGCTGCATAACGGCGATGAAACGTAATTCAGCTTTTTCGGCCTGTGTCATGTTACGAACGGATTCTTGAATACCTAAACTCAACGCAACTTCTTCCAACTTGGCGATAGAGATATCTTTACCTAAACGACGGATAGGTTCTGTCGTACCTACAACGGCCGCTTGTAATTTCTGGAAAGATTCTTCTACTGGTAAGTTGTATAAAGAAGAATAGTCATACGCTAACTTAGTGAATTGTTCTGATAACGTGTATGCGTTATTAGCGGTCATACCAAGTGATTTACCAATGTCATAGAAAGCCGACTGGAATCGCATCGCTTGTTCTTGGTCAACACCTATTGATTCTAACGCATCAATAAACTGAGATGCCTTCTGAGATGACTCTCCCATAACGACATTGAACAAGTTCATTGTTTCAATATAGTCGTTTGCTTTTTGGACCATATATCCTAAAGCTCGTCCTACCTGCTGTAAGACAAACATCTTAGATGCTATGTTGAAGAATCCATTTGTACTCAAGGTCAGTTTATCAACCGTTTTAGAAGTACTTGATATACCCGAACCGCCTAAATTCTTAGCCACCTTAGAGAAAGCGTTTAGCGATGTAGTGATCTTATCTAATCGAGCGGCATATGCTTCTAACTCGACAATCTCAGCTTCTAATTTATCAAAAGTAGATATTAAAGTTTTAACGCCTTGTTCTACATTTGTAAACTCGATACCTTTAAATTTATCATTCAGCTTGGTCAAAGATGTAAGATTTCGACTAAAAGCTTGGAATGATTTAGACATCGTTTGTAACTGAGAAACAGAACTTTGAATAGATTGGAATGTACTATTCATCTGTTTGATGTCTGATGTCGCTTTATCAGCGAATGTCAGACCATTCCAGTTAGAATCTACTCTAATGAGACCATTTAGAGCAGATGAAATACTCTTCAAAGGTGTTGCTAGATTCCCTAAGTTCTGACTTTCTTTCTTGACAGATGACAATGAGGTGTTCAGGCTTTTAATACCGTTTGCTAAACCAGTGAACTTAATATTGTTTAATTGTTTCGTGGATGATGCTAAAGTTGACAAACTCGTTGATAGAGACTTTATGTTTGGTACCACACCCGCCAATGTCTTATCCAGGCGTTCTAAAGTAACCCTGAGTTCTTCAATGGCCGATGACGCATTATCGGATTTCTCTTCAACTTCTATGGTTAGTTTCTTTACCTCTGTAGCCACGTTTTCACCTCTTTCTTATCTAAAAAAAGAGGAAAGTTATTTACCTTCCTCTTCACCGAACTTAACTTTGTTATATACCTGAGTATATTTACCAAATTCTTTAAATAAGATTTCTGCCTTTTTAAGCTCGAACTCTTCACGTTCTTTGTCAGACATCTTATGTACTTCATTCTCTTTATTCTTTTTGAAGCTCAAAGGTTCTTTAATATATTCACCTTTCTTCTTTGCAAAAGGATGGTTGACAGTAAGAGCATAGTCGATATACACGCCATGTAGCCATGCCGTATAATCGATCCTATCTTGCTCTTCTTGTCTTTTCCTCTCATAAGCATCAAGATAAATGAAGAAAAGGCTAGGACTATCATACCAGAATTGGTCATATACCATACCCATCATAATTGCCTGCACGAACATCTCGTTAAAGAGTTCGCTAGGGGTCTCGAAATTCGTGTCAGATTCTAAGCTTTGAGAGTCTTGCTGTTCTCGAACACGATCTTCTTTTTCTTTGGTTTTTCGATTCCCCCTGGGAAAAAAACGTCTTGGATCATCGGAGCGATTGCTTCAAGAATAGCGTTCATACCGTAGTTTTCATTTAATTCACTAGCGATTTCAACGGCTTCTTTCCATGTTGTTTTAGGGCGATGTTTTAGAACCCCTCCGTAGACCATGATTTCATAGTTTGTGAACATTTTAGAAGTTGGGTCCAATGCGTTGTAACCCATCTCTTCCATTTTAACGATAGATGTACGATCGTATTCGATTACGATCTCTTCACCTAATGCTTCAACTTTAATACGACTCATTTTACTTACCTCCTAAATCGTTTTATTTATCCTGGTGTATATTCTTTAAATTCGATAGCACTCGTAGGTGTTACGTTCAAAGTACCGGTTAAAGGGTTGTCAGCAGACCATTCCTCGTTTCCTGGGATAGCCATTGTACCTTCCCACTGATATGCTTTTAGCAAAGGCTTAGGCATAGCTACACGGAAGAAAGGATTCTTTGTTTTCTGTGCTGTTTGAATAGCTTCAACTTCAGTTAGCACCTCAGGTGTCATCAAGATACCAAAGCTCAATGTACCACCGTTATCTGGTAAACCTTCAAGGTACTCTTTCTGTGTGCTATAGATAGTAGTAACATCATGAGAACTTGGTTCACCAATCAATGTAGGAATAGATGTTACATCAGGAATTGTTTTCCAAGATGTTTCACCATCTGCACTCCACTGAAACAACAAACCATTTGTTAATTGTGCCATTGTTTAACCTCCTAATTTTGATAAATAATCATCGTTCTGTTATCTATCACTCCACCGTATGTAACCACATACCGAAGTATGGTCCCATCGGTAACATCTGGAAGATTGACAGAGTCTCCTATGCGTTTTAAACCATAGGTTTTTGTCAAGAATTGATCGAGTTCTTTACCTAATTTCGTATTGACCTGTCGTTTAGTGTAAATCTCACCATTCTCAGATAAATCACGGGCATAGATTTCAAACCGATAAGCAATCGTTGACAGTATTTCTTCTCCATGAATCTGTACGTCAGGACGATTTGTAACTTCCTCTACGACGATCATCGGATACACTGGTTGTTTAGTAGCATACGGTTCTCTAACATCTTTAACCGTTAAAGAGAACTCATGAGATTTCAACGTCTCAATCAATTCATCAGCAATCGTTACCATTTGCTCAACTCCCCGTCTACTACATAACTTATTTCAGCACCTAATTTCTCAGCTAACCAAAGTCCTGTTTTGTACACTTGCATATTGGCAGGTTGTCCTTGTGTAAACTTGTACTTTTGTGAACTAGTACCTGTTTCCAAACTAGTGTACGTTTCTCCTGTTGGGAAGAACCATCCTGTTCTACCGTCTTTAGTTTGAAAGATTTGAGGTCCTATACCATATTGCCATCCGAAATTACCAGCTTCTGCATGTGGATTTGATCGTCCTACAGAACCTGTACCGAACTCGACGTATGCTATATAATCTCCTTCTTGAACCAAACGATACCCATTAGGTGTCTTTTCCCAATACGTATTCAAACGTAAATGGTTCCCTTGGTTGTCGGAAATAGGTGTTAAAGATTGACAATATTTCACGGCCTCTGTCATGATTTCTTCAACAGCAGCGTCCGTTTTTGTATCTATATTCTTTTCAATGCTTTCCAGATCCTTAATGGCTTTTCTGATTTCATTTCTATCCAACGATATCTTACGAGTTGCCAATTTGTAACCTCTTAAACAAGATGACACCTTGTGATACGCTATCCGATACGGAATAGATTTCAAAGTCACAGTCTGTACATAGCTTATCATGTACTTCCGGTTTTTGTACAAAGATGTAAGCTCTGTCCCCTTCTTGAAACTCAGATAGTTTCTCAATAGGAACAGTAGCTCTACGATACTGTTTGTAGTTATCACCGAACGCTTTAATATCGGCTTCCGTTGTGGTAGCGACCGTATTCAAGTATATCTCTTTAGGTTCTTGAAATTGTTGTGGTTCGCTGTTAAGAATCTTAGAACATAGATATAACGGTTTCTTATCTCTTTTCAAAGTTCTCATGATTTATGAGAAGTACCTAGAGGAATGATTCTATTCAACAATCCGTTAGAATAAGGGGAACCGTTTTCATAAACCCTCATCACACCATTGTCGCTATGACTCTTCTCCCCCTCAGCACCTTCTTTAGAAAGTGCCTCTACAGCCATTAAGACTTGTAGAGAGAGATATTTATCCTCGATAGGCATATTTTCAGAAGGGATGAACCCACGCCGATCATTGATGAAGTCTTTAGCAAATTCGAGTTGTAGCTCGATACGACTATCGTCAGCTTCAGGATATAATATCTTGACCTTTTCTTTTTGCTTTTCTACATCGTACACGACGTGGACCTCCTTTCAAAAACTAATTGACAAGTAACTACTCATAGATTATACTATGAGTAGTTAGTAAAGATAGTGTTATTCAGTAACTGTAATTACTTTAGCACCTTCAGCTAAATTCACTGTAGAAGCTGCTTCAGTTGGATCAGATACAGTAGCACTTAAACCAGTAATCTTAGCGTGGTACCATTCTGGACCGTAGTCAAGACCCATTTGACCGAATAGCATACCTTTATCGGCAGCACCGACTTTAGCTAATGGTTCCCAGAAGAAGTTACCTTTACCTGGAGTTGGCTGTTCTACGATTTCAAGAACGTCCATGTTTACTAACATAGCTGTGCTTGCTGGCATCATGTCATGAACCATAATTCCTACAGTACCGAAGTTTGTTACCAAAGTATCGATAGCCAAACCACCTACGTTACGAGAAGCTGGTTGAATGAATCCTGGCAATTTAGCCCAGTTGTTAGTGATCTGAGAACGAGTAACAGCGTCTACTACTAAAACCAAGTTATTAGTAGGTGCGAATGATTTACGCATTTTACGCATTACTTCATCCAATAGATGTGGAGTTAATTCTTTGCTAGCTGCTGCAACTACGTTTGTTGTAATAGCCGCTAACAAACCACGAGTTTTGTTTGCCTGGTTATCAGCAGTTGCTTTGTTGTACACACCATTGATAATAGTGTATTCCATATCCATACGAGCTTCAGCTGTTTTGACACCCATCTGGAAGTCAAATTCGTTCTGCACGTTGCTAGACTGTCCTGCAACATTGATACCAGACATAGTACCCATGTTAGACTGTTTAGCATAAGACACAGCCGTAGTGTACTGGAAAATCTGTGTCACGTTAGTCTGCTGATCACGAGTTACGTATGTAGGGTTTGGTGCTGTCAAAGAAGCCGTTTCATCGATTTCTGGCTGCTTTGGAGTACCCATAGCATATTTTGAACTGATAGCAAACTCTACGTGATCTGTGTTGCGTCGAGGTAATGAGTTTACGAATGGGGAATTTGTATCCGACGTGTTATACAACATCCCGGAATAGTTTAGAACTAAAAAACTTTGAGCAGTTCCTTCTGCCATTTAGATATCCTCCTTTATACTAGATTGATACCTTTAGATGCGGCTTCACGAATCATACGTGCCATTTCAGATTGTTTTCTCATAGATGGCATATTCGATTTTTTCAATTTATCGAATGCATCTTGCATCGTTGTAGCCTCACTAACAGGTGTTTGACTCATTGGTGTAGGCATGGTATTCATAGCCTGTTGAGTCTTTTGAGTGATCTTAGAGTCTAAAGACTGATTAAATGCGGTAACAAAACCTGTAGCTTTCTGAACACTATCTTCGATGTTATCTGTAGCGAACATATCTACATAAATGTTCATAGCCTGTTCAGCTAACCCTAGTGGAGATAAAATAGCTTCCACACGTGCTCTCGATGTCATCGTGTTTGCTTGTTTCAATGAATTTTCCAATGAAGTAATACGCTCTTCCACTGTGCTTTGAGCTTGCTGCTGAACACCCGGTAACATATTGTTACGGACTTCACTCAAGAAACTTTCGTCTTTCATCAATTCTCTACGTGCATTAGCTCTGGCTGTCTGACTAGCCTGAGTTCTCTGCTGATCAACCCATCGTAAAGCCTCTGGGCTTAGTGTAGATGGATCAAACACGTTATTTTGACTTGTTTGTGTTTGAGTTTGATTTACTTGAGTTGGATTTTGAACTGTTGTTTGTGTTGGATTTTGAACCACTGTCGGTTCCTGATTTTGTTGTGGCATTTAAGTCTCCTTTCTGAGTCCC